>MIAC01000203.1:3897-4148 GCA_001830475.1 Rhodospirillales bacterium RIFCSPLOWO2_12_FULL_67_15 | reverse complement strand
GCGCGAACGAGCGTTGGGAACCGCTTCTCGATCGCGGCGTTGCGGCGCTTCAAGCCGTCGTAGACCGCGTCCGTGACGACCGGTGCGTCCTTTTGATAGTAAGCCTTGTCGTGGCGGGCGATTTCGGCGGCCAGGTGCGCGAGTTCGGCCGCGGCCTCCAAGGGAGTCAATTCCGCGACGACCTTTTCGGCCTCCTTTTTTCCGCCCGACTTGACTTTTTCCCGCGCGCTCATGGCGCGGCTTTGACTCTG
>MIAC01000203.1:404-3877 GCA_001830475.1 Rhodospirillales bacterium RIFCSPLOWO2_12_FULL_67_15 | reverse complement strand
CGGAGCCACGCTCGCCGCAAGAAGACTTTGCGCGGCGGCGCGGGCTTCCTCGGTGATGCGCGCGCCGGCGAGCATGCGGGCGATTTCCTCCACGCGCGCGGGGCCGTCGAGGGGCTCGGCGGAGGTGACGGTCGCGCCCTTCGCCGTCCGCTTGGCGACCCGGACGTGGTGGTCGCCGCGCGCCGCGACCTGGGGCGAGTGGGTGACGACGAGAACCTGCGCGGCGCGGGCGAGCCCGGCGAGGCGCTCGCCGACGGCGGCCGCGACCGCGCCGCCGACGCCCGCGTCGACCTCGTCGAAGATCAGTACCGGCACCGGATCGGCGCCGGCCAGCACCGCCTTGAGCGCGAGCATGAAGCGCGCGAGCTCGCCGCCCGAGGCGATCTTGTTGAGCGGTCCCGGCGGCTGGCCGGGATTGATCTCGGCCTCGAACAGCACCCGGTCGCAGCCTGCGGGACCCCAGTCGGCCTCGCTTGCGTCCTCGATCCGCACCCGGAAGCCCGCCTTGCCGAGCTTCAAGGGCGCCATCTCCGCCGTCACCGCCAGGCCGAGGCCGAGGGCGCCGGCGCGGCGCTTCCGGGAAAGATCCTTCGCCGCGGAAACGAATGCCAGACGCCGCGCTTCGGCGAGTTGCGCCAGTTTCCGCGCCGCCGCCCCGCCGTCCTCGATCACGGCGAGATCCGCTTGCAGACTCAGCAGCACCTCGGGCAAGCGATCGACCTCGACCCCGTGCTTGCGCGCCGCCGCCCGCAGCGCGAACAGGCGCTCCTCGGCCGCCTCCAGCGCCGCCGGGTCGAGCTCGATCCCGGCGCCGGCCCGTTCGAGCTGGGCGCGGGCCTCGGCGGTCTCCGCCCCCGCGCGGGCAAGCGCCGCCATCGCGGTAGCCAGTTTGCCGCCCGCGTGGGCGGCGACCCGTTCCAGGTGACGGAGCGCGGAGGCGAGCGCGCCGTCCACGCCCTTGCCCGCCTCGAGATCGGCGGAAGCCGAGCGGAGCGCCTCTCCCACCCTTCCGGCGTGCTGCTGGATCGCGCGCGCCGAGGCAAGTTCCGCGTCCTCGCCTACGCGCGGGCCGAGGCGGGATAATTCCTCCACTGCGTGGCGAAGGTAGTCTTCCTCGCGGCGGGCCTTTTCGAGGCCCTCGGCGGCGGCGCGGGCCTGGGCTTCGGCCTCGCGCCAGCCGTGCCAGGCGGCGGCGGTACCGGCCGCGTCGGGACCGAGAGCGGCGAAGGCGTCGAGCAGCCCGCGATGGGATGCCGCGTCGAGCAGGCGCTGCGATTCGAACTGGCCGTGGATTTCGACCAGCGTTTCGCCGACGTTGCGCAAAAGCCCGACGCCGACCGGCTGATCGTTGACGAAAGCGCGCGAACGGCCGTCGGCGCCGAGGGTGCGGCGGAGAATGAGCGCCCCGTCCCCGCCGGGCGCCTCGATCCCGTGCGCGGCGAGGAGCGCGAAGGCGGCGTGGCCGGATGCGAGCCGGAATTCGGCCGCGACCGAGGCCTGGGCGGCGCCCGCGCGCACCAGCCGGGCTTCGGCGCGAAGCCCGAGCGCCAACCCGAGCGCGTCCAGGAGGATGGATTTGCCGGCGCCGGTTTCGCCGGTGAGCGCGGTGAAGCCGGGGGCGAAATCGAGGTCGAGCTTCTCGATCAGGACGACGTCGCGGATGGTGAGTGTGCCGAGCATGCCGTCGCCCGCGCCCCCGCGGCCCTTACCAGACTTTATACCAGGGTTTCTCGGCCTTCTTCGAGCGAACCTGCTTGTCCTCGATCATCTCGTAGGAATCCATGTACCAGTCGTTGCCGGGGAAGTTGTGGCCGAGCACGGCGGCGACGCGGCGCGCCTCGTCGTGCAGGCCCATCGCGGTGTAGGCTTCCGACATGCGGTGCAGCGCCTCGGGCACATGGGTCGTGGTCTGGTACTTGTCCACCACCGCCTTGAAGCGGTTGACGGCGGCGAGGTAATTGCCGCGCTTGAGGTAATAACGGCCGATTTCCATTTCCTTGCCGGCAAGGTGGTCGACGGTGAGATCGATCTTGACCTTGGCGTCGCGGGCGAAACGGCTGTCGGGGAAGCGGGCGACGATTTCCTTGAGCGTGGCGAGCGCGAGGTCGGTCATCCTTTGATCGCGCTCCACGTCCGAGATCTGCTCGTAGTAGCTGAGCGCCTTCAGGTAGTAGGCGTAAGCGATGTCCGGATTGCTGGGGTGAAGCGAAATGAAGCGGTCGAGCGCGACCACGGCGTCGTCGTAGCGGTTGTTCTGATAATGCGCATAGGCCGCCATCAGCTGCGCCTTGGTCGCCCAGACCGAATAAGGGTGCTGGCGCTCCACCTCATCGAAGGCCTTGGCGGCTTCCCGGTAGAACTCGCGTTGCAACTGCCCCATGCCTTCGTTGTAGAGCTGGTCGACGGGGCGCTCGACGTACTTTTCCGGCTCGGTGCAGGCGGCGAGCAGCGTCGCGGCGATCGGCAGGGTCAGGACTAGAGCAGTTCCCGGCCAGATGGAACCGCTGCGCCGTAGGGATTTTGCGGCGCGGGCAGGAGAAGGGCGAAGCGCGTAGCCGAGCCTACGCGCGAGCCCTTGGACGAACCCGCGCCGCAAAAGCCCCCGGCCCCCGAGGGTTGCGCCGTGGCGGCCGCCCGCGGCGTTGCGCCGCTCGGCCGATGCGTTGGCATCGCCCTTCGCGCCGCGCCTGGCGGATCGCCTCGCCACGGCGCAACGCAGCTGATTCCATCTGGCCGGGAACTGCTCTAGGGTTCGGAACATGGGCTTAAAGCGCGCATACAACGGCCGGCGGAATCGCCGGCGGCGGCCATGATATCACGCCCGGCCGGAGAGCGCGCAAGGGCGGGCGAAGGCGGATGGGGATTGGAGCGGAGAGGGGATATGACGGGAAAAGGAAGCGGGGGGAAGCTATTCGGCGGCGAGGCCGGACTTGGCGTGGTGAGCGTTTTCGGCGGCTTCGGATTCGGCGACGGTCAGGTCCTCGATTCGCCACGCGGTCGGATCCGCGAAGAGGGTTCTGAGGAGGCGGTTGTTGGCGCCATGGCCCGACCGCACCCCGCGGAAGGCCCCGATCACCATGGCGCCGGCGAGGTAGAGGTCGCCGAGCGCGTCGAGCGCCTTGTGGCGGACGAACTCGTCTTCGTAGCGAAGGCCTTCCTCGTTCAACACCCGGCCGGCGTCGACGACGATGGCGTTCTCGAGCGAGCCGCCGCGGGCGAGGCCGAGGGAGCGGAGCTTTTCCACGTCCTCGAGGAAGCCGAAGGTGCGGGCGCGGGACAATTCCTTGCGGAAAGCGCCGTTGACGAGGGGGAGCGTGAGCGCCTGGCGCGCGACCGCGGCGCTCTTGAAATCGATCTCGCAATCGAGCGTGAGGCAGTCGCCGGGGACGAGCGAAACCTCGGCCGGGCCGTCGGCGATCGAAACGTCCTTGAGGATGCGGACGACGCGGCGCGGCGCGGCCTGCTCATTGAGG
>MIAC01000203.1:0-392 GCA_001830475.1 Rhodospirillales bacterium RIFCSPLOWO2_12_FULL_67_15 | reverse complement strand
ATCAGGAAGACGAAGGGCGCGGAGCTACCGTCCATGATCGGCACTTCGGGGCCGTCCAGTTCGACCCGCGCGTTGTCGACGCCGAGGCCGGCGAAGGCGGCCATCAGGTGTTCGACGGTGCCGACGGTGACGCCCGCGTCGTTGCCGAGCGTGGTGCAGAGTTGCGTGTCGACGACGCAGTCGAAGCGGCCGGGAATGTCGCGCGCCGCTTCCTCGACGTCGAGGCGGCTGAAGACGATGCCATGGTCCACCGGCGCCGGATGCAGCGTCATCGTCACGTTCATGCCGGAATGAAGCCCGACGCCGACGCATTCGACCGCGTGTGCCAGCGTCTGCTGCGGCACGAAGCCGGCGCGGCGGACGGCTTCGCCCTCGTCGAGGGGCGCGGCCTC
>MIAC01000202.1:3212-6084 GCA_001830475.1 Rhodospirillales bacterium RIFCSPLOWO2_12_FULL_67_15 | reverse complement strand
CGATCAGGGGAACGGCGATCATCTCGCGGTCGTCCGAAGGCGACGGCAGCACGCTGGCGTAGAGGGTCTTGAGACGCTCGGCTTGGGCGAGCGGGGTCGAAAGCCCGCGGGCGATATCGTTGGTGACGTGGACCCCTCCCACCGGCACGCAGTCGGCATGCACCAGCTCGCCGTCGAAGAAAACCGCGACCGAGGTGGTGCCTCCGCCCAGGTCGAGCAGGGTGACGCCGAGCTGAACCTCGTCGTCGACCAGGCTCGCCAACGCCGAGGCATAAGGCGCGATCACGACCTGCTCGACGTCGAGATGGCAGCGCGCGATCGCGGTCGTGAGATTGCGCAGCGGCCCGCCCGGAGCGGAGATCAAATGCAGATTGACGCCGAGGCGCTGGCCGTACAACCCGCGCGGGTCGCGCACCCCCCGGCTGCCGTCGATCGAATAACCGACCGGAATCGCGTGGATCAGCTCATGGTCCGCGGGATTGTCGGCAAGCGCCGGCGCGGGATCCATGACCCGGCGCACGTCCGAATCCCCGATCGGGTGTCCGCCGATGGACACTTCGTAGGCGACCATGCGCGAGGACAATCCGACCCCGGAGAAATTCACGACCACATGGCGGATGTTCTCGCCGGCCATCTGCTCGGCGGCCTCGACCGCGGCGCGAATCGAGGCTTCGACTCCCTCCAGGTCCACGATCACGCCGGCGCGGAGGCCCCGCGAGGCCTGATGGCCGATGCCGACGACCCGGGTCGGGCTGGACGCGCCGCCGGGACGGGCGATGAGGCAGCAGACCTTGGTGGTGCCGACATCGAGCGCGGCGATCAGGCCGCCCCGGACCTTGGCTCCGTTCTTCTTCTTCTTGGGATGCATGGGGGTTCTTCCTTGGCGGTCTAGGGCTTGTTTACGGATAAGGCGGCGTCACCCCCACCCCATCCCTCCCCCATCGAGGGGGAGGGGGTCAAAAGTATGTTCCCTCCCCCCTTGCGGGGGAGGGTTAGGGTGGGGGGTGCGTCATACATATCGAATTCCTGGCATTAGGTTTCCTTGTCTGGGCCTCGGGTTCGCACGATCAACCGATCGGGCAGGCGAAGATCGAGTATTCGAACGTCGCGGCCGAGCAGGCCTTGCGTGCGCTCGTACTCGGCCAGCCGCTTCCAGGCGGCGCCGGCGCCGTCTTCGGGCAGGCGCACGTCGATGGTTCCGTCGAGGCGCACGTTCCAGCGCCGGCCGCCGACGCGCACCGCCGCCGTCACCCGTTTCATCAATTCGGGCTCCGAGGCGAGCGTGGCGAGGATCGCGCTCGCGTGGGGCGGCGCGTTTTCGCCGACCACGACCGGGAGGTGGCCGAAGCGCTCGAGTCCCTGGCGCAGGATCACGTGGCCCTCGCGGTCGATGAGCGCAAAGCGGCCCTGGTACTGCCACAGCGCGAGCGGTTCGCGTTCCTCGATGCGGACCACGACGGTCGCGGGCAGCATCCGGGTCACGCTCGCCCGGCGCACCCACGGCAGAGCCTCCAGGCGCGCGCGCGCGGCATCGGCATCGAAGGCGAAGATGGGCGAGCCCCGCGCGAGCGCGAGCGCGGCGAGCAGATCGCCGTGCGCGGTTTCGGCCCGTCCCACGACCAGCACCTCGTCGACGCGGAATCCGATCTCGGCCGCGCCCGCGACCAGCGCGACGCGGCCTTCGGCGGCCCACTTCGCGCCATGACCGTCGCGCCAGAGAACGTATCCGCCGCCCCCGGCGGCGAGGCCGGCGAGCACGGCCGCAACCATGGCGAATTTCCGCCGCAGCGCGCGGCGCACCTTGGGGCGGGGCTGGCCGCTTCCCGCCGGTGAAGTCCTCTTGCCGTCGTTCATCCGTCGCACTCCGCGTTGTCGACCATCCAGCGCACCAGTTCGTCGAAGGAGATGCCGACGTGCGCCGCCTGTTCGGGAACCAGCGATGTCGAGGTCATACCCGGCTGGGTGTTGACTTCGAGTAAATAAACCCGCCGGCCGTCGTAGCGAAGGTCGGCCCGGGACACCCCGCGGCAGCCGAGCGCCCGATGGGCGGAAAGCCCGAGCCGCAAGGCTTCGGCGTAGGTTTTCTTGGGGATCGCCGCGGGAACGACGTGGCTGGACCCCCCGGGGGCGTATTTGGCGTCGTAGTCGTAGAAACGCCGCTTGGTCGTGATCTCGGTCACCGCCAAGGGCCGGTCCCCCATCACCGCCACGGTCAGTTCCCGGCCGGGGATGTAGCGCTCGACCATCAGCGGGAGGTTCGGCGCGGCGCCCTCGGGGACGGCGGGGGGGGCGTTATCGCCCTCGCGCACGATGACCACCCCGACGCTCGATCCCTCGTTGCAGGGCTTGACGACATAGGGTCTCGGCATCGGGTCGGCGGCGATGATTTCCGCGCGCGTCGCCAGCACGTGCTCGGGCGCGCGCAGTTCGGCGGCGGCGAACAGGCGCTTGGCCATCGGCTTGTCCATGGCGAGCGCCGAGGCGAGCCTTCCTGAATGGGTGTACGGAATGCCGAGAATGTCGAGCAGCCCCTGGACGCAGCCGTCCTCGCCAAAGCGGCCGTGCAACGCGTTGAAGACCGCGTCGGGGCGCGGATAGAGCCGCGTCATCAGCGCGCCCATGTCGCGCCGGACGTCGATCGCGGCGACCCGGATGCCGAGCCGCCTCAAGGCCTGGGCGACGGCGGCGCCGCTCACCAGCGAAACCGCGCGCTCGGCGGACCAGCCGCCCATGAGGACCGCGACGTGCTTAACCATGGCCTAGCATCCTTGACCGTTCTCTGGCGACTCGCCGGCTTTCGCCCTCACCCTCCCGCGGCTTCCGCCGCGGGTCCCTCCCTCTCCCGCTTCGCGGGAGAGGGTGCCGAGCGAAG
>MIAC01000202.1:0-3204 GCA_001830475.1 Rhodospirillales bacterium RIFCSPLOWO2_12_FULL_67_15 | reverse complement strand
GTGAGGGCGTGTCATGCGATCGTGATTCATGGCGCTAGGCTCCTTCCGTCCCGCCGGCAGGCACGCCGATACGGCGGATTTCCCATTCCAGCTGCACGCCGGTCGCGGCCTTGACCCGGCGGCGGATCTCCTCGCCGAGCTGTTCGATGTCGGCCGCGGTCGCGGCGCCGGTATTGATGAGGAAATTGCAATGCTTCTCGGAGACCATCGCGCCTCCGCGCCGCAAGGATCGGCAGCCGGCGCGCTCGATGAGTTCCCAGGCTTTTTTTCCGGGTGGATTCTTGAACGTGCTGCCGCCGGTGGCGGCGCGGGTCGGCTGGCTCGCCTCGCGGGTTTCGCGGATTTCCGCGATGCGGGCGGCGATGACGCCCGGATCCCCCTTCTCGCCCTTGAGGACGGCGGAGAGGAAAATCCACCCTTCGGGTACCCGCGCGCGGCGGTAGCCGAAGCCCAAGGCCGCATTGTCGAGTTCGTGGCGCATCCCTTTCGCGTCGAGCGCCTGGGCGGAAACGGTCACGTCCTTCATCTCGCGCCCGAAGGCGCCCGCGTTCATCCGGAGCGCCCCGCCGATCGACCCGGGCACGCCCGAGAGGAATTCGAGCCCGGCGGTCGAAGCCGCGCCGGCGGCGAGCGCGACGGAGACATCCAGCGCCGCCGCGCCGGCGCGGACGATCTCGCCCTCGCACTCGATCGTGGCGAACGCGCGCCCCAGCCGGATCGTCACGCCGGGAACGCCGCCGTCGCGCACCAAGAGATTCGATCCGAGCCCGACCACCGTGAGCGGCACGTCCTCGGGCCTTCGGGCGAGAAACCCTGCGAGGTCGTCGGCGTCGGCGGGGCGGAACAGCGCTTCCGCGGTGCCGCCGGTGCGGAACCAGGTCACGCGGCCGAGCGGCGCGTTCGCCGCGAGGCGCCCCCGGACCGGCGGCAGGCGACCGAGCAGGCCGCCGGGAAGTTTTTGCGCCGTCATCATTTTTTCTTCCCTCGGCCGGCGCGCAGGCGTTGCAACTCGCCCGGCAGCGCCTGCGCCCAGGCGGTGATGCTGCCGGCGCCCAGGCACACGACCAGGTCGCCGGATTTCGCGAGCGGGGAAACCGTCTCGGCGAGCTTGCGGGGATCGGCGAGCCCGATCACCTGGCGATGCCCGCGCCGGCGCAGACCCTCCACCAGCGCGTCGCGGTCGGCGCCGGCGATCGGCGGTTCGCCCGCGGGATAGACGTCGGCGACGATAACCGCGTCGGCGTCGTTGAAACAGGTGCAGAAGCTTTCGAACAAGTTGTGGAGACGGGTGTAGCGGTGCGGTTGCACCACCGCGATCACCTGGCCCCGGGTCGCGGTGCGGGCGGCCTTGAGCACGGCCGCGATTTCGACCGGGTGGTGGCCGTAGTCGTCGACGACGACAACGCCGTCCGCCTCGCCGACCCGGGTGAAGCGGCGGTTGACGCCCTTGAAGCCGGAAAACGCCCGGCGGAGCGCGGCTTCGTCGATTCCCATCTCGATCGCGACCGCCGTCGCCGCCAGCGAATTTTCGACATTGTGGATTCCGAGCATGGGCAGGAAGACGTCTTCGATCGTGTGCTGGCGGCCGCGCTTGCGATCCGAGATATGGATGTCGTAATGGCAGCCGTCCGCCTCGGTGACGACGTTGACGGCGCGCACGTCGGCCTGCGGGCTGAAGCCGTAGGTGACGATCTTGCGATCGGCGACGCGCGGCAGCATCGCCTGGACCTCGGGGTGGTCGATGCACAGCGCGACGAATCCGTAAAACGGGATGTTCTCGACGAACGCATCGAAGGCCGCGCGCAACGCGGCGAATGTCTTGTAATGGTCGAGGTGTTCGGGGTCGATGTTGGTGACCACGGCGACCGTCGCCGGCAGCTTGACGAAGGTGCCGTCCGATTCGTCGGCTTCGGCCACCAGCCAGCCGCCTTTGCCGAGACGGGCGTTGCTGCCCCAGGCGTTGATGATCCCGCCGATGACGACGGTGGGATCGAATCCGGCCGCGTCCAGCACCGCCGCGATCAGCGACGTGGTCGTGGTCTTGCCGTGGGTGCCGCCGACCGCGATCGACCACTTGAGCCGCATCAGCTCGGCCAGCATCTCGGCGCGGCGCACCACCGGGATCAGGCGGGCGCGGGCGACGACGATCTCTGGATTGTCGGGCGCGACCGCCGACGACACCACCACCACCTGCGCCTCGCCCAGGTTGGCGGCGGCGTGACCAAGCGTGACCGGAATGCCGAGCGCGCGCAGGCGCCTGACGTTGGCGCTCTCGCTCAGATCGCTGCCCTGGACCTTGTAGCCCAAGCTGTGCAGGACCTCGGCGATGCCGCTCATGCCGATGCCGCCGATCCCGACGAAATGGATGACGCCGATGGAAAGCGGAATGGCGATCATGGCGAAGTCCTTTCGGCGGCGGGCGCGGGGATGAGGGCGGCGACGATGTCCGCGAGCGCGCGCGCCGCGTCGGGGCGGGCAAGCGTCCGGGCCAGGCCTGCGGCGCGGGCGAGCCCGGGCGGGTCGGCGAGCCGGCGGACGAGAAGCCCGGCGAGCGTTTCGGGCGTGAGGTCGGCTTCGGCGATCGCCCAGGCGGCGCCGATATCCGCCAGCGCCCGCGCATTCGCGCTCTGGTGGTCGTCGGCGGCATAGCGGTAGGGGACCAGGAAAGCAGGCCGGCCGAGGGCGGCAAGCTCGGCGACCGTCGAGGCCCCGGCGCGCGCGATGACCAGGTGCGCCGCCGCCATGCGTTCCGGCGCGTCGGCGAAGAAGGGCGCGAGCTCCGCCGCGACGTTCATGTTGGCGTAAGCCTCCCGGGTCCGCTCCAGATCCTCGGGGCGGCATTGCTGGGCGATGCGCAGGTGCCGGCGCAAGTCCTCGGGCGTGCGCGCGACGGCCGCGGGCACGACGTCGGCGAAAATCCGCGCCCCCTGGCTGCCGCCGAGGATCAGCAGCGACACCGGATTTCCCGCCGTCGGCGCCTGGTAGGGTTTTCCGGCCAAGGCCGCCACCTGGGGGCGCACCGGCATGCCGGCGCGGACGACGCGCGCCTCCGTCGCCTGCGGCAATCCGCGGGTCGCGGCGAACGACGTGGCGATGCGGCGAACACGGCGCGCGAGCAGGCGATTGGCGCGACCGAGCACGGCGTTCTGTTCGTGGATCGCGGTCGGGAGCCCCCTCAGGATCGCGGCGAGCACGGTCGGAAAC
>MIAC01000201.1:13717-15323 GCA_001830475.1 Rhodospirillales bacterium RIFCSPLOWO2_12_FULL_67_15 | reverse complement strand
GCTTGAAGAGCCCTGATAGGCGAGGCCAAACCGGCGCGTTATCCCGCCGCATAATTACTTGACATAATTCCTAGTATGGGCTATATTTTCCTTCAACGGAAATTCGCGTTCTTGGACAGGGTGAATAGGAAAGAGCCGCCTGCCACCCGCACCCCCACCCGAACGGGTTGGAAAATGATGAGGAATAATGAGAAATGCTGAGCTTTGCTGAGCAAATCGCGTTTGATCGGGGCTGTTTCCAACGTTATCAACGTGTTAAGGCCATTTTGCCTTATCGAAACCCCCTCCGAACCCCCTCCAACCTCCCTCCGAGGTCGAAGGAAAGCCCCCGGCTGCTATCGCCGCCAGGCGATCAGGCGGCGGGCGGCTTCGGCCATGTCGGCAGTCGCGCCGGCGAACGAGAACCGGACGAAGCGGTGGCCGCGCACCGGATCGAAATCTGCGCCCGGCGTCGCCGCGACGCCCGTCTCCGCCAGCATGCGGCGGCAGAACTCGGCGCTGTCGTTGGTCATCGCCCCGACATCGGCATAGAGGTAGAACGCGCCGTCGGCGGGCGCGAGTTTGTCGAACCCGGCTTTGGGGAGTTCGGCGAGCAGCAGGCGTCGGTTCTCGGCGTAGCGGGCGACGTTGGCGTCGAGCTCGCCCCGGCAGTCGAACACCGCCAGCGCCGCCAGTTGCGACAGCGTCGGCGGCGAAATGTAGAGATTCTGGGTCAGGCATTCGACCGCGCGCAGCAGCGATTCCGGCACCACCATCCAGCCGAGCCGCCAGCCGGTCATCGAGAAGTATTTCGAGAAGCTGTTGACGACGATCGCTTCGGGATCGAACGCGAACGCCGTTTCCGCCGCCGCGCCGTAGGCGATGCCGTGATAGATTTCGTCGGAGATCAAGCGGATGCCGCGGGCGCGGCAATATTGGGCGAGGCGGCCGAGGCCTTCGCGCCCGATCATGGCGCCGGTCGGATTGGCCGGGCTCGCCACGATCAGGCCGTCGAGCCGCACCTGCGCGCGGTCCAGCACCTCAGGGCTGGGCTGGAAGTGCGTTTCGGGCCCGACTTCGAGCAAGACCGGCTCGATGCCGAGCGCGGAGAGGACGTTGCGGTAGGCGGGATAGCCCGGCACCGCCAGCGCCACCCGGTCGCCCGGGTCGAACGCGGCGAGGAAGGCGAGCACGAACCCGCTCGACGAACCGGTGCAGGCGACGATCCGGGACGCCGGCGGCCCGCCGCCGTAGCTCTCCCGGTAATGCCTCGCGATGCGCTCGCGCAAAGCCGGCAGGCCGAACGCCTCGGTGTAGCCGAGGCGATCCTCGGTCAGCGCGCGGCGGGCGGCGGCGATCACGCCCCGGGGCGCGGGCGTCGATGGCTGGCCGACCTCGAGGTGGAGCACGGATTCCCCGCGCGCCGCCCGCGCGTTCGCCTCGCGAAGCACGTCCATGACGATGAAGGGCGGAACGCCGCCGCGGCGCGAGCTTTTGAGGGTCATGCGTTAGAGCATTATCCGACCAGATGGAATCGACTGCGTTGCGCCGTGGCGAGGCGACCCGCCTTCACGAAGCCCGCTTCGGCGGGCGAAGGAAGGTCCGCCAGGCGCGGCGCGAAGGGCGA
>MIAC01000201.1:6839-13701 GCA_001830475.1 Rhodospirillales bacterium RIFCSPLOWO2_12_FULL_67_15 | reverse complement strand
TCCTCCTGCCCGTGACGCAAAATCCCTCCGGCGCAGCCGGTTTCATCTGGTCGGATAATGTTCTAATTCGCCTCGGCGCCGAGGCCGAGAGATCGCGGGTCGGCCCGGAGCGCGCACGTCTGCGGCTTATCCAGCAACCCGCCCGGACACGCGAGCGCATTGACGACTCCGAGGGCGGGAGCGGCGACGAGCCGAACGCCGCGCCGGGAAAGTTCCTGCATCGTCCCATCGTCGAGGTGGGATTCGTGGTGGACGGGACCGCCCGGGCCGGCGGGATGCAGCCGGGCGGCGGCGAGTGCGTCTTCGACCGGCCGGCCTTCGAACAGCGTCCGCGCCGCGACCTCGGCCATCGCGGTGGCGGCGGCCGCGCCGCCCGAGGCGGCGGCCGCGAATATCGCGCCGTCGCGGCGGCGGTCGTCCACGATCATCGCCGCGAGCGCGGCCGGTCCCCGCGCGCCGGCGGCGGGCACGCTCGCTGCCAGGATTCCGGTGCCGGGCGCGACCCGGCCGGTTCCGAACGGATGGTGCGGCGTGACCACGCACGCGACCACCTGGCCTTCGCGATCGGCGGCGACGAAGGCGCTCGCCGCCGAGCCTTCCGCCAGCGCCGGCACGGGTGCGTTCTCGGCGAGCGCGCGCGTGGCGGCTTCGACGAAAAGCGGCGCCCGCTCGTTCGCCCCGGCGCGGGCGTAGCGATCCTTGTCCGCGAGCTGGGCAATAATTCGTCCCGCGACGACGCCTCCGGTCGCCGGCGGAACGGCAAAATAGGCCACCGCCGTGCGGCCCATGCTTTCGAGCGGAACGGCGATCGGATCGCGCCAGACCGGCACGGCTTCGCGCAAGTCGTCCCGGTCGAGCGCGAGGCCCGCGTTCCGGTACGCCTGGGCGAGCTGCCGGGCGCCTTCGCCGATATGGAGGTCGCCGGGGCCCTGGTTGCGGATGCGTTCCAGCACCGCGGCGAGATCGACTTGGATCAGCCGTTCGCCTTCCCGGAGCGGGCCCGATCCGTCGGCACGCCCGAAAATACGCCGGACCTCCGCATCGGCGCCGATCGTGGCGCCGGCTTGCGCCAGATCCCGGGCCAACGCCCGCGACACCGGCACGCCGAAGCGGGCCAAACGCGCCGCCGGCGACGCAAGCTGCGCCCACTTCAGCCGGCCATGGCGGGCGTGCAGCACGAACAAGCCGCGCGCGTTCGCCGGTGTCGCCGCCGGCGCGGGCGCGCCTGGGCCCAAGGCCGATCTCGGCGCGGGGGCGATGAAATCCAGCATCTGGGTCTTGTCCTTGGCCGGATCGTGCACCAGGCATATGCCGCCGCCGCCGAGCGTCGCCGTCGAAGGCAGCGTGACGGAGAGCGCGAAATAGGTCGCCACCGCGGCATCGGCGGCGGAACCGCCCGAGGACAGGATTTCGCGTCCCACCAACGCGGCGCGCGGCTCATCGGCGACCACGCCGCCGAGAAACCCCTGGACGAATCCGGTCGTGCCGCGCAGGGATTCGTCGGGCTTTGGCGCGCAACCGCCGAGCGCGAGGGCCAGCAGCAGCGCCCCCGCGCCCAGGTAGGGGCGCAACATGAATTTGCGCGGCGGGATTCCTTCGTTGGCCCGCCTATCGGCGGGACGCCGCGCCGTCCCCGCGGAGGCGGGGATCAGGGCGCAACATGGATATGCGCGGCGGGATTCGCCGCCGCGCCCCGCCGCCATCAATTGACGCCGGGGGTTTCGCTCACTACCTTTTCCGAACCCAGACAACGGTCGTAAACCCTTGTTAATACACATTCCCGCCCCGATCTCCGCCGCGGTTGCCGTGGCCCTCGCGCTCTTGGGCGCGGTCGCGCCGTTCGCGCCCGCGGCGGCGCAGTCGGGCAAGATATCCCTGATCCGGGACGCCGAGACCGAAAATATCATCCGCGCCTACGCGACGCCACTCTTCCAAGCCGCCGGGCTCAACCCGGACGACGTCCGCATCCACCTCGTCAACGACCGCTCGCTCAACGCCTTCGTCGCCGGCGGCCAGCGGCTGTTCATCAACACCGGATTGATCCTGCAAAGCCAGCATTCCGGCCAACTGATCGGCGTGATCGCTCACGAAGTCGGCCACATCTCGGGCGGCCATCTGTCCAAGATGGAGGACGAGTTGCGCCGCGCGTCCGCCCAGCAGATTCTCGCCATGATCATCGGCGGCGCGGCGGCGATCGGCACCGGGCGCGGCGACGCCGGGGCGGCGGTGATGATGGGCGGCGCGGGCACGGCGCTGCGCGGCTTCCTCGCCTTCACGCGAACGCAGGAATCGGCGGCCGACGCCGCGGCGCTCCAATTCCTGGATCAGACCCGGCAGTCGGCGCAAGGCCTGCTTGAATTCATACAATTCCTGGAGAAGCAGGACCCGCGTTCCGCCGACCGCCAGGATCCTTATCTGCGCACCCACCCCTTGAGCCGCGAGCGCGTCGAGGTTCTGCGTCAACACGTCGCCGCCTCGCCCCATTCCGCGGTGCCGCCGGCGGCGGCATTCGAGCTCGTGCACAAGCGCATGAAGGCCAAGCTGTTCGCCTTCCTCAATCCGCTCGGCCACACGCTCCGTCAGTATCCGGAGCGGGACCAGAGCCTGGTCGCCCGCTACGCCCGCGCTGTCGCCTATTACCGCGTGCCGCAATTGGACAAGGCGCTCGAACTGATCGACGTCTTGATCCGCGAGCACCCCGACGATCCTTATTTCTACGAGCTCAGGGGCCAGATGCTGTTCGAAAACGGCCGCGTCGCGGACGCGGTCGGCCCGTACGAAAAGGCGGTGCGGCTTTTGCCCGATTCCGGGCTGCTCAAGGGCGATCTCGCCCGGGTGCAGATCGAAACCCAAGACCCCGCGCTGTTGGAGCCGGCGATCGCGCATCTCAACGCCGCGCTCCGCGAGGACCGCGCGCAGCCGTTCTACTGGCGCCAGCTCGCCATCGCCCACGGCCGGCGCGGCGACATGGCGGAAAGTTCGCTCGCGCTCGCCGAGGAGGCGATGCTGCTCAACCGCAAGGAGGAGGCCCGCTACCACGCCGGACGCGCCGAGCAGCTTCTGCCGCGCGGCTCGCCGGGTTGGCTCAAGGCCCAGGACATCCTGGAAGCCGCCCGGTTGAAAAAATGACCGAACTCTCGAACCAAGCGGCTCTTCGCCTCCGGCACGTGCCGGGATTTGCATTGCTCGTGTTGTTGGCGGCCTGCGCCGCTCCGCGCGCTGGCGTCGATTTCGAAGGCAAGCTCGATGTCCTCGGCCCGACGCCGGATCTGGTCGCGGCCGGCCTGCCCGGCGACTGGGTCAGCCAAGGCCGGGCCGGGCCCGGCCAGGCGCGCGTGGTCGAGCGCGATGGCGTCCCGGCGCTGAGGCTCGTCCCCGGCGGCGGCGGATTCATCGTCGCCCGGCGGCTCGATGCCGCGCTGCTCATGTCTCCCTATCTGAGCTGGTCTTGGAACATGGAGAACCACGGCGAGGGCCTGCACCCGGTCCGTCTCATCGTCGGGTTCCACGGCGGCCACCCGGACAGCGCCGGCCGGGACCGCTCGGCGCTCGCCTGGCTCGGCGCGGCGCTGCCCCTCCACGACCGCTCCTTCGCCATCGCCTGGGCCGACAGCGCGCTCCGGCGCGGAAGCGTGCTGAAACCCGAAGGCGCCGAGGGCCCCCGCGCGCCGCTCTACATCGCCCGCGGCGGACGCGAGAACGCCAACACCTGGTGGCTGGAAACGTTGGATTTGGAGCGGATCTACCGCGAGCTTTGGCCGGGCGACGATGCTTCCCGCGCCCGCGTCGTATTCGTCGGCCTGGCCGTTACGCCTGCGCCCTTCGAGGCCCCCGCCGCCTTCGTTTCCGGCATTCGCCTGTCGCGCTGAGAGTCCGCCTCGTCACATATCCGTGAATGACCTTGGACGGGCACGGAGCGGCGCTTGGCAGGCGATGTTCCCTGCCCCATAGTGGCGCGGCTTAAATTCACCGAGGACACATCCCCCCATGCCCCTCCGTCTTGCCCGTGCCGTCGCCGTGCCGGCGCTCGCCCTGCTGCTCGCATCCCAGGCCTGGGCGCCCGCCGGCGCCTCGAGCCACGGCCTGTCCCCGACCCAGAAGAAGCAGGTGGAGGAAATCATCCGTCAGTACCTGCTGCAAAATCCCGAGATCATGGTCGAGGCGATCAACAACCTGCGCACGCGCGAGGAAGCGGAGCAAGCCAAGAGCATCGAGACGATCCTCGCCGGCCGCCGCGAGGATATCGAGCGCGATCCGGCTTCGCCGGTCGCAGGCAACGTCAAGGGCGACGTGACGCTGGTTGAGTTTTTCGACTATCGCTGCAGCTTCTGCAAGCGCGTGCACGAAACGGTGCGAGAGGTGGTCAAGAGCGACGGCAACATCCGGTTCGTCTACAAGGAGTTTCCCGTCCTCGGTCCCGAATCCCTGTTCGCGGCGCGCGCCGCGCTCGCCGCCTTCAAGCTCGCCCCCGGCAAATACCCCGATCTCCACGACCGGATCATGGTGCTTCCCGCACGCACCGTCGGCGAAGAAAGCGTGATGGCCCAGGTCGGCGCGGTCGGACTCGACCCCAAGGCCGTCCGCAAGCGGATGGAGGACCCCGCGATCCTGAAGGAGATCGAGCGAACCCTGGAGCTGGCCGAAGCGCTCCGCATACGCGGCACGCCGAGCTTCGTCGTCGGCGATATGCTCATTCCCGGCGCGACCGACGAAGAGACCCTGAAGAAAGCCGTCGCCGCCGCGCGGGCCAAGAAAAAATCCTGAATCCAGCTTTTCGAGTTATTGATGGTCGGATTTATCGCGTTGTTATCGAGCCAACAATCCAGGAGAAATACGCCATGAGTCGTTTGCTGAAGACCACGATCGCCACCGGTCTTTTGCTTGCGTTCGGCGCCGGCGTGGCCTACGCCCAGGTCAAGCCCGAGCATCTGCTCAAATACCGCCAGGGCGTGATGCGCGCCGTCGCCTTTCAGTTCGGTCCGCTGACCGGCGTCGCCAAGGGCGAAGCCCAATGGGGCCCGGCGATGGCGCAAAAGGCCGTCAATCTCGCCGCGCTTTCGGTGATCGCGGGCGACGTCTTCTCGCCCGCCTCGAAGGACCTCGCCAACTCGGACGCCAAGCCCGAAATCTGGGTCAAGCCGGACGACTTCAAGATGAAGATGGTTGCCTTCCAGACCGAGGCCGCCAAGCTCGCCGAATTCGCCAAGGCCGACGACCTCGAGAAGGTCATGGCCCAGGTCAACGCGGTCGGCAAGGCCTGCGGGGCCTGCCACGACGATTTCCGCGTCAAGCGCTGAGCTTCGCGAGGCTATGAACTTTCCGGGCGCCGCCGTCGCCTTGCTGGCGGCGGCGTTCGGTTTTTCGGCGCCCGCCGCGCGCGCCGAGTCAGGCGATCCAGCGCGGGGCGAGATCGTCTTCGCCGCCGGTAATTGCACTTCCTGTCACACCGATCTCAAGAACAAGGGGCCGCTGCTCGCGGGCGGGCGTCCGTTGCAAACGCCCTTCGGCGTTTTCTTCGGGCCGAACATCACGCGAGATCCCGTGCACGGCATCGGCCGCTGGAGCGACGACGACTTCGTCCGCGCAATGCGCAAGGGTCTCTCGCCCAGGGGCGAGGCCTATTTCCCGGCCTTTCCCTACCCCGCCTTCACCGGGTTGACGGATCAGGACCTGCGCGACCTCAAGGCTTACATCTTCACGCTGCCGCCGGTTCCGCAGCCGAACAAGCCCCACCAGGCATCTTTCCCGTTCAACCTCCGTCTCGGTGCCGCAGTCTGGAAGCTGATCTATTTCCGCGAAGGGCCGATGGTCCCCGATCCCGAACGCGACGCGGCCTGGAACCGGGGCCGCTATCTGGTCGAGGCGGCCGGCCATTGCGGCGAATGCCACACCCAGCGCGACCGGCTCGGCGGCCTCAAGCGGGCGATGTGGATGGCGGGCTCCGCCGACGGCGCCGAAGGCAAGCCCGCGCCCAACATCACGCCGGACAAGGACACCGGGATCGGAAATTGGAAGGAGTCCGATCTCGTCTATTTCTTGGAAACCGCCACGCTGCCCGACGGCGACGTCGCCGGCGGCCTGATGGCCGAGGTGATCCGGTACGGCACCGGCCGGCTTTCGGCCGAGGACCGCAAGGCGATCGCCGCCTATCTCAGGACCCTGAAACCGGTCGTCAACAAGATACAAAAAGCGGCGAAATGATCGTCAGCGCACCGCCAGCGAGACGTAGCGGAAGCCCTCGGGCCCCTCGACCAGCAAAAGCAGCGACGCGCGCTTGGCCGTCTTGGCCTGCTTGTAGCGGTTGATGACGTGATCGGGCAGCCAGACCTCTTCCTGGTTGACCTGCTGGATCACCTCGCCGCGCTTGAGCCCGATGCCCGGCGCCTTGCTTTCGTCGACCAGCGTCACCAGCACGCCGACCGAACCCCAGCGCACCGAGAAACGGTCCCGCATCTTGGGCGTGAGCGCGACCATGGTCAGCCCCGCCTCGGGCAGGTGGCCGGTGGCGTCGCGCTCCACTTTCCAGGCTTGCGGCCACTTGCCGACCTTGATCTTCAACTCGACCGTTTTGCCGTTGCGAAACGCGGTCGCCGGAATTTGCTGATCGGGGGCGGTCTTGCTGACGACCTGAAGGAGGCGCTCGAAGGTGTCGATCTCCTCGCCCGCGAGCATGATGAGCAAATCTCCCCGGCGAAGCCCGGCGAGATCGGCGGGACCGCCCGGCGCCACGTCGCGGATCAGAACCCCTTTCGCGTCGTTGAGGCCGAGCGCGGAAGTCACGGCGGAATTGATGCCTTGCACCTGAAGGCCGACGAAGCCGGAGCCCGGTTCGCCCGCGCCGGCCCCGCCGAGAGCGAGCAGC
>MIAC01000201.1:2636-6745 GCA_001830475.1 Rhodospirillales bacterium RIFCSPLOWO2_12_FULL_67_15 | reverse complement strand
CCCCCTTGCGGGGGAGGGTTGGGGTGGGGGGGCATTACGTGGCGGTTCAGACATGATTTCACTTCATCGGTTTATAGCCTGGCGACGCGATCTCACGAGCACGCCGGCGGCGGGATCGGCTCGATCTTCTGGATTTCGAGCACGACCGAGAAGTCGCGGTAGTCCACCACCATGCGCGGGGCGATGCCGTTAGCGAGCTGAAAAATTTCCATTTCGTACTCGGGCGAAGCTTCCTTGCTGCCTTCGGCGAAGAAAGCCAGCCGCATGGTCCAGCCCGCCTGCTCGGCGAGCACGCCGAGCCTACCCCGGCCGTGCTCCTTCGCTTCCACCTTGCGGCCGATGAAAGCGGTCACGTTCTGCGGCCCTTCGCCGTCGGTACCGTCGAACACGGCGCTCGGCGCCTGGTGCTCGCCGGCGAGCGCGCGGTCGATCAGCCAAATGGCGTGGGCGATGGGAAAGCGCGTTCCGGGCGGAAGCGGCACCGTCTTGGCCTTGGGCGCCCGGAAGACCGCCTCGCCCGACAAATCGTCCGCGACGACGCGGGCGTCGCCGCGCGATTCCTTCTGCTCCTGGCCGGTCTGGGTGCGGGAGACGAACCGGTATTTTCGGCCGTCGAGGGATTCCCAGCCCGAATAACGGATCAACTGGCGGACCTCCGAACCTTGAGCGGTGGCGAGTTCCATTGCCATGTCCTGGATCAGCAACCAGCCGTCGCAGGTCTTCTCGATGGTCATGTCGAGGCCGCCGCGCGCGTCAACGAACGCCCCGCCCTGGCGGCTGGAGCCGAGCTTGAGGCCATAGATGCCGCGATGCGAGACGATGTCGGCCGCATCCGCGGCCGACGCCGCCAGGACCACGCCCAGCGCCGCCACCGCGACGATCCGCGAAATAGGCATATGCATCAACCCCTTGCAACTCCACCGGCTACCATAATCTCTCGCGCCCCTACGGCAAGGGTGTTCTTGCATAGTGCGCACGCCCGCGATATGCGGAGAGAGCGTATTTGTCCTTCGATAACCGATTGGAAAATATAGAGGGATTCGCAACCGGAAAGTTTCTATCGAGGAGAACGGATATGTCCTTGCCAAGCGCGTTGGGCGCGAAACCGACACGAGGCGCCGCCGCCCTACTTCTGCTTCTTGCCGCCGCGCCCGTCGGCGCACAACAGGCGCGCACCGTCGAGGCGCCCTGGTGGTGGGACGACGCCTGGTGGACGGAAGGCCGTCTGCCGTCGTCGCCATCCCATCCCGTCGAAACGAAGGAGCTGACGTACAAGAGCGGCGACGAAGACATCGCCGCGCTTCTCCTGCGCCCCAAGGGCGGCGGCGAATACCCGCCGGTGCTTTACGTGCACGGCCGGCGCGGCCTTGACGATGTCAACCGGGCGCATGCCCGGCGCCTCGCGGCGCAAGGTTTCGTCGTGCTCGCGCCCGATCTTTATCTGCTCCGCTTCATCCCGGCGATGCCGATCGAGCACGACTATGTCCTCGAGGACGACACCGCCGCCGGCCTCGACCATCTGCTGACGCTGCCGGGAATTTCCGCCTCGCGCGCGTGCCTTTATTCGATCTCGCGCGGCGGCTACTACACGCTCAAGGCGGCCGTGACCAAGAAGCGGCAGGAGACCGGCGTCGCCTGCTACGTCGGCTACTACCCCCACCTGCAAGACCCCAATGCGCCCGAGCCGATGCAAGTCTACCGCTACGCGCCCGAAGTGGAGAGTCTCGCGGTCCCGACCCTTCTCTTGCTCGGCGATACCGAGCAATACCAGCGCCGCCGGGGCATCGAGATGGCGGCGGAAGCGATGCGCGCCAAAGGGCGCGACGTGACCCTCGCGCTTTACCCGGGCGTCGGACGCGGGTTCGATTTTCGCGAACGGCACGTCCGCACCTTCGCCGACGACTTGGCCGCCCGCGACGCGATGCAGCGCGCGAGCACCTTCATGCGCCGGCACATGCAGCCGTTTACGCGGTAAAGGATTTACGCCTTCTCCGGTAATGTCCCGGCGAGGTGCACAACGCGTTGCGGGAAGGGAATCTCGATCTTCTCCTCGCGGAAACGGCGGTCGATGGCGAACAAAAGATCGCTGATGATCGTGAGGCGCTCCATCACGTTGTCGGTAAAACAGCGCAATTCGAAGTCCAAGCTCGAATCGCCGAAGGCGCGGAACAGAACCATCGGCGGCGGATCGGCGATGACGCGCGGGTGCGCACGGGCGCACGCGAGCAGCACATTGCGCACCTTCTCCGTGTCCGAGCCGTAGGCGACCCCGACCGGGATCTCGATTCGCCCGGTCCGGTCGTGGAGCGTCCAGTTCATCACCGCGGTCGAAAGGATCTCGGCGTTGGGAATGACTACCGAGGCGCGCTGCCAAGTCTCGATCTCGGTGGCGCGAAAACTGATGCGCTTGACCCGGCCCTCGCGGGTGCCGATCACAACCCAGTCGCCGACGCTGATCGGCCGCTCGACCAGCAGGATCAGGCCGGAGACGAAATTGTTGACGATGTTCTGCAGGCCGAAGCCGATGCCGACCGAGAGCGCGCCCGCGATCAGCGCGATATTGGTCAAATCGACGCCGGCGACGGCGATGGCGAGCGCGGCGGCGACGATGAAGCCGAAATAGCCGATCCCCGCCGTCAAGGAATGCTGAAGCCCGACCTCGAGGCGCGTTTCCGGCAATACGCCGTCGAGCAGCTTGCGCTGGATCATGCGCGTGACCGCCATGGCGGCGAAGAAGACCGCCAAGGCGGTCGCGATGGCGACGGGCGAGAACGTGATGTTGCCGATGCGGAATCCCTTGGCCGCAGCCATGATCGCGTCGGTCATGTCCCGGTAGGGCAGGCCCCAGAACGGCGCCACCAGGAACAGCCCGAGCAGCCCAAGCGCGGGATCGACAGCGGCAGCGAGCCAGAACTTGAGCCGTTGCAGCGTCTTGGCCGAGACGCGCAAGCGTGTGCGCGCGATCTCGGAGCCGAGCAGGATGTCGATGCTCTCCGCGACCAGGCCGCGCAGGAGGAAAAGACCTCCAAACACGGCCGTCGAATAGAGCGTGGCCTCGATCAGGTAGCGCCCGATCCAGCCGTAGCCGACGGCGACCGCGCCGACCGAAACGAGCGCCACCGCGATCAGCAGCCGCCGCACGAGCAGCCACAGCCCGCCGCCGAGCCCGCGCAAAAGCCGGTGCTCCGCCACGACCACCAGCAGGATCGCCTCCGCCGCGGTGCCGACGATGAAAAAGAGCGAGCTCAGCTCGGCCGAAACCGGCGCGGCCCTGGCGACGGTATGGAAGAAGAGATCGGCCGCGAACACCGCGGCGAGAAGATCGATCCGGCGCGCGAGCCCCCGTCCCGCTTCCGCCGGCGCCGCGACGATCCGCCAGGCGGCGAGTTCCGGCGCGAGCAAGGCCCGGGTCAGCGCCGGTACGATCACCACGACAAGAGCGGCGACCAGCGCGCCGTTGACCACGGCGGCGAAGACGCCGCCGAGTAGCGCCCCTTCGCGATTGACCCACGCGAGTGCCCCGCCCAAGAGCGCCGCCGGGACAAGGCCGCGGGAGACGGCTTCCGCCACCGCAGCAAGGATGCGCCTCGCGATGGAGGGTTCGACGAGTGTGGCATCGTAACCGAAGCGCCTGAGCAGGCTGCGGCGCGCGGCGAAGGCCGTGCCGGCCACCAACAGGGCGATGAACAGCCCGCGCCAGAACAACGTCTGGGCCCGCGCGGGATCGGCAAGGCCCGCCAACCAGTCCGCAGGGGAACGCAGGATTTTTCCCGTGAACGCCACCACTTCCGGGATCGCCTTTGCGACCACGGCGGGCGCGAGCGGCATGGGCAGCGGCTCGAGCAGGCGCTCGATCAGGCTCGTGCGCGCGAGCGCCCCGATGTCCGCTTCAAGCTCGCGGGCGCGGCGCAGCGCCACGTCGGCGAGCGCCGCCCGTTCGCCGGCTTGCGCGACTTCGCGGTTATATTGGCGGCGCTTGGCGGAGACTTCCGCGCTTTCGCGGGGTCCCTCCTTGGGCGGCGGCGGCCCGAGCGCCTCAAGCAGATCCTGGGCCGTCTTGACTTCGCGCTCGGCCGCGGCCTTGGCCGCCCCCGCCTCCTCTTGCACCC
>MIAC01000201.1:0-2588 GCA_001830475.1 Rhodospirillales bacterium RIFCSPLOWO2_12_FULL_67_15 | reverse complement strand
CGGCGCGTACGTAGCGCTCGGCGGCGGCGAGTTCGCGCTCCCACCCAATCGTCGCGGCCGGGGCCTTAGCGGTGCCGTCGGCCGCGCTTGCGGACACGCCCGGCAAGGCGGTCGCGACCAAAGCGAGGACGATGACGGCGAGACGAGCGAGCAGCACCGGTGACACCTTTCGGACTGGCAGGCTGCCGGACCGAGGGCGGCACTTTACCATGATGGACGGCCGGGCCAAGGTCGGGTTCCCCCGCCGTAAAAGCCGAAAAAAAGCACACTCCTTCGGCAAAGTTCGGAACAAATGAAAACCGGGCCGGACGGCAAGGTCCGGCCCGGTTTCTGAAAATGAACCGGGCTCAGTCCGAAGCCCGGATGTCCACGGCCTTGAGGCCGCGGGGAGCCTCCATGACCCCGAAGGAGATCCGCTGGCCTTCGTTCAGGCCCTGCATCCCCGCCTTCTCCACCTCGGTGATGTGGACGAACACGTCCTTGTCCCCCCCGTCGGGAACGATGAAGCCATAACCCTTGGTCTTGTTGAACCACTTTACGGTACCGACCGGCATTGACTGCTCCTTTGCGCTAGCTTGATCCTCGCCTCGCCCTTGCCGACCTGCCTTCGCCGAAGCGGCTTCGCGCAGGCAGGTCTTGCGGCGGCAGCGGGCGAGGTCGAGGCTAGACGGCCAAAGCCCGCGCGCACAAGTGGGAATTTGGCATCAGGTGGTTCGGGCTGACGACACCGAACGACCTAATTCTATTGACCTGGATCAAGGTATCCGCTGTTATTTCAAGGTACCTCTCCGGTACTTAGAGCTTGGGCGGCCGGCTTTGGCCTTCGACCCCGAAGGGTACGTTGGCGAGCGGGGTTCCGCCCCCCATCGACAGGGGGAACCGATGAGGCCGCGCGCTTTCGCACTCCTAATATCCGACCGCTGCCGCTGTACCGCTTTTGGCTGGTTCGACCAAGGTTGCTAAGGGCAGACGGTCAGGGTGTTTCGTGGGCGACTTACGGAGGAAGAACCGCGATTCGAATTTCAAGATAAAAAGGAGAGTGACCATGACGCGCGCTGGCGTTTTCGGGACCGACGGGATGAAGCGGATGGCTGGTGCTGTCGCTGCACTGTTCATTGTGTTAGCTACAGCCTCCGTTAGCGGCGAGGCCCTGGCGATCGACAAGTTGGAAAAGGGCGTGCCCGAGGCCGTGACCGACATTTGGGCGATCGCCCGCGGTGGGCAGCTCTACGACAAATGGTGGGCGGTCATGGAGGCGGACGCGCCCAAGACCACGCACCCCGCCTATCCCGCCGCCGGCAAGCAGAAGGGCGCGGCGACGTGGCGCTGCAAGGAGTGTCACGGCTGGGACTACAAGGGCAAGGACGGAGCCTACGGCAAGGGCAGCCACTTCACCGGCATCAAGGGGATCAGCGGCGCCACCGGGTTGGACGCCAACAAGCTCCACGACGTCATCATGGACAAGACCCATGGTTACACCGGGACGACGATCCCGCACTCGGCGATGGAAAAGCTCGTCCTCTTCATCGGCCGCGGTCAGGTGGACATGGACAAATACATCGACCGGCAGACGAAAAAGGCGCGGGGCAATCCCAGTCGCGGCGGGGCGCTGTTCCAGACCGTGTGCGCCATCTGCCACGGCTTCGACGGCAAGACCATCAACTTCGGCGACGACAAGGAGCCCGAATACGTCGGCACCGTCGCCAGCGAGAACCCCTGGGAAGCGCTGCACAAGATCCGCAACGGCCAGCCCGGCGTTCCCATGATCGCGCTCGCCGCTCTCGGCGATCAGGACCACGTCGACATCCTCGCCTACGCCCAGACGCTGCCGCAGAAGTAACGCGCGCGAAGGGTCGGTGGCGTCGGTGGGCTTCAGCACGGCCGTTCGCCGGCCCTTCCACGCGCGAACACGTCGTCCGCGGCGACGCCCGGCGGCACGGTCCTGTTCTAGCAAGCTGCTGAAAAACGATTTGCTAGGGTGACCATGGGTAACGCCGGTTCAAATGGGATCAAGATGAACTCCGACCTCGACCGGCAACCTAATATTGAATGTCACCGATGGGAGTCAGGCTGCAGTTGGCCCCAACGGGAGACGTGCGTGCCCGGTGTCCTTCCATAAGAGGCCCACCTGAACGCCAAGGGTCCGGTGTATGCTTTCTTGACCTAAATCAAGGCTCTTTTCTTGCGGTTCTTCTAATATTCGCGGCTATTGCTCAACCAGAATGCAGAACCGTAAAGTTCGCGAATGGCGTCCGATCCCGCCGGGATTTTTCGGGTACTGGCTGGCGCGGTTCCGCTTCAAGACACAGGAGAAGCCAATGACCCCTCGCATTTTCGCATCCCTCGCCGCCGCCGCGTCTATGGCGGCGCTGCTGTCTGGCGCCGCGCAAGCCGCCGACCCCGCGACCCTCGACTGGTCGAAGGTTCCTCCCAAGACGGTCAAGCTCTTCTACCCCGGCCAGGGCGGCTACGAATGGCTGCTCACCCCCGATCACAAGAAGGGCGACAAGCAGGTCGCGCAAGGCAAGTCCTGCGTCGGCTGCCACGAGGGCGACGAGGCCGACATCGGCAACAAGCTGGTCAAGGGC
>MIAC01000200.1 GCA_001830475.1 Rhodospirillales bacterium RIFCSPLOWO2_12_FULL_67_15 | reverse complement strand
GTGATGATGCGGCATCCGCGCCACTGCCGAGCAATGCCTCGCTTCGATCGGCAGCAGCGAGAATCCATCGCGCTCGGCGGCTTCGCGCAACGCCTCGGGGTCCGCGACCACGCGCTTCAGGGAAAACTTGATCGCCGTTTCCCACAGGCTCGCGATGCTGACAAAGATGCGATTGGCGGGGGCCTCGATCGCGAGGCGCGCCGGCCGGGGCAGGCGCCGGTCGTCGGCCATCCACCACAGCAGAATGTGCGTGTCGAGCAGGATCTTCACGGAAAGATCGGTCCTTTGTTGAACTGCTTCAGCAGTTCGTCGGGGAGCGGTGCGTCAAAATCGCCGGCGATATGGATCTTCCCCTTGAGCCGACCGGGCTTGCGCTTTTTCCCGGGCGCGGCTTCGAGCGGTACCAGCCGCGCGGCAGGTTTGCCCGCGATCGCTATGACGATTTCCTTGCCTTTCGCCGCTTCCTTGACCAGGCGCGAAAGGTGCGTCTTGGCTTCGTGAATATTGATCTGTGACATGGTGCCACTCCGGGTGGACTAAGTTGGTTCAGTCAGTGTAGCAGAAGTCGCGCCCAGGTGGCCTTGGCGCGGGTGGCGAACCCTCGGCTGCCGGGGGCGTCTTCGCGGGTTGTTGCACCTTGAGCGCGCGCTGATCAAGGCGATTTGCTTACATGGCCAGAGAGCGCGCGAAGAAATTCGGCAGCTGCATCATGGCGCTGGGAAACGCATACCACCTGTGCCGCATCGGCGCCTGGGCGGAGATGGTGGTAGCCGAGGGCTTCGTGGCTATCCATTTCGTCAACGTGATCTCGCGTCCGATCGTGGCGCCGTTCGGCGGCCGCGACGCGCGCTTCGCCACCAATCCGTTCACCGTCGGCATTCCGGTGGCGGGACGCGATCCGATTGTGCTCGACTTCGCTACCAGCGTGATCGCGCAGGGCAAGGCGCGCGTGGCGCACAACAAAGGCGACAAGCTGCCGCGCGGACGCGTCATCGACGACCAGGGCCAGG
>MIAC01000199.1 GCA_001830475.1 Rhodospirillales bacterium RIFCSPLOWO2_12_FULL_67_15 | reverse complement strand
TAATTTAATAGCTTAAAATAATATTATTATATACTAATATTATTATACAATTGTTATGTTAGTAGATAAAATTATGGCTACTAGTAGATCATTATATAATTGAGTATAAACGATATTATTTTTTTAAGGCGTTATGATGAACCCCTTGCTAAAAATATCAAAATTAGGAAGTAAACATGAAATCTTCATTTAAAGTTTTTTGTTTCCAACCCCGAAAAACTTGAAAAGAAGGGGATATGAATGACAAAGAAGAATGGACATGGGAGTGCGGAAAATGACGACCCGAAAGCCTCTGATCGCCGGTAACTGGAAAATGAACGGGCTTCTCGGGGACGGGGCGGCTCTCGCCAAATCCCTGACCGAGCGCATGGGCAAAGGCGGCGAAACCGCGTCTTTAGAGTTGCTGGTCTGTCCTCCGTTCACCCTGATAGCCCGGATCGGAGAAGTTCTGGCCGGAAGCGCCATATCCTTGGGCGGCCAGGACTGCCATTCCAAGGAAAAAGGGGCCCACACCGGCGATGTCAGCGCGAGAATGCTCGCGGACCTCGGCTGCCGGTACGTGATCGTCGGCCATTCCGAGCGGCGTACCGACCACGGCGAAAGCGACGCCCTTGTCGCCGCCAAGGCCGCCGCCGCCCAGGCGGCGAAGCTATGCCCCATCGTCTGTGTCGGCGAAACCGAATCCGAACGGGACAAGGGCCGCACGATCGAGGTCGTCGGCCGCCAGATCGCCGGTTCGGTGCCGGGGGGCAGCGGCGCCGGGAATCTCGTCATCGCCTATGAGCCGGTCTGGGCGATCGGCACCGGCCGGACCCCGACCACGCCCGAGGTCGCGGAGGTGCACGGGCGTATTCGTGAATTTCTTACGGGAATACTCGGCGCGGAGGAGGCGCAAATGGTGCGGATCCTCTACGGCGGCTCGATGAAGCCCGGCAACGCCGCCGAACTGCTCGCCCTCGCCGACGTGGATGGGGGCCTGGTCGGAGGCGCGAGCCTGGTCGCCGACGATTTCTGGGCGATTGCCCGGGCTACCCCTAAATAATCGCCTAGCCAAGGCGAAACCGTTCAACTAAAACACCGGGCGCGCGCGCCAGAGATTACCCCCATGACCACCGTCATTCTCGTCGTTCATCTCCTTCTCGCCATCGCCCTCGTCGGCGTGATCCTGATTCAGCGCAGCGAAGGTGGCGGGCTCGGCATCGGCGGAGGTTCGGGCATGGGCGGGTTCATGACCGGGCGCGCGACCGCCAACCTCCTGAGCCGGACCACCGCGTTTCTCGCCGCCGGATTCATGGCGACCAGCATCGCGCTCGCGCTGCTCGCCAACGCCGGCCGCGCGCCGAAATCCATCCTCGACCAGCCCGCGCCGCAATCCGTTCCCGCACCGGCACCGGCGCCGGCCGCTCCGCTTGCGCGCTGAACGGCGCCGCCGACCTGCCTTCGCCGAAGCGAAGCCGCTTCCGCTTCGCGCAGGCAGGTCGGAGCGAATCGGTGCCTCGCACCGTATCCCGCCGACAGGCGGGCAAAACCATAACGTCGCCCGCGTCCGTTTAACGATCGATTCCGCCCCGCCGAACCTCGGTATCGAGCGGGCGCGCCCGGGCGCGATTGCGGGCTTTATCCCAAGGCTTCCGATGTTGTAGGATGATGGCCCATGACCCGGTACATCTTCATCACCGGCGGCGTGGTGTCCTCTCTTGGAAAAGGCTTGGCGTCCGCGGCTCTCGCGGCCCTTCTCCAGGCGCGCGGCTTCAAGATCCGGCTGCGCAAGCTCGATCCCTACATCAACGTCGATCCGGGGACCATGAGCCCCTATCAGCACGGCGAGGTCTACGTCACCGACGACGGCGCCGAGACCGATCTCGACCTCGGCCATTACGAGCGGTTCACCGGGGTTCCCTCGCGCCGGAGCGACAACATCACCACCGGGCGCATCTATTCCGACGTGATCGCGCGCGAGCGCCGCGGCGACTATCTCGGCGCGACCATCCAGGTCATTCCCCACATCACCGACCGGATCAAGGCGTTCATCGGCGGCGATCTCGACGGCGAGGACTTCGTGCTGTGCGAGATCGGCGGCACGGTGGGCGACATCGAGGGCCTGCCGTTCCTCGAGGCGATCCGCCAGTTCGGCAACGAAGTGGGGCGCGAGCGGGCGCTTTACGTGCATCTCACGCTGGTGCCCTACATCTCCTCGGCGGGCGAGATCAAGACCAAGCCAACCCAGCACTCGGTCAAGGAGCTGCTCAGCGTCGGCATCCAGCCCGACATTCTTCTCGTCCGCACCGACCGGCCGATCCCCGAGGCCGAGCGCAAGAAGATCGCGCTCTTCTGCAACGTCCGGCGCGAAGCCGTGATTCCGGCGCTGGATATGAAAACCATCTACGCGGTGCCCTTGGCGCTGCATGAGGAGGGGCTCGACGCGGAGGTCTGCCGCTATTTCCGGCTGACCCCGCCGCCGCCCGATCTCGCGCGCTGGCGGACCATCGTCGAGCGCATCACCAAGCCCGAGGGCGAGGTGACGATCGCGGTGGTCGGCAAGTACACCGGGCTCCTCGACGCCTACAAATCGCTCGCCGAGGCGCTCGCCCACGGCGGCATCGCCAACAACGTGCATGTGCGCATGAACTGGATCGATTCCGAGATTTTCGAGCAGGAAGACACCGTCCAGCGCCTCGAGGAGGTCCACGGCATCCTGGTGCCGGGCGGCTTCGGCGAACGCGGCGCGGAAGGAAAGATCGCCGCTGCCCGCTTCGCCCGCGAGCGCCAAGTGCCCTATTTCGGCATCTGCTTCGGGATGCAGATGGCGGTGATCGAGGCCGCCCGCAGCCTGGCCGGCATCGAAGGCGCGTGTTCGAGCGAATTCGGCGCCTGCAAGGAGCCCGTGGTCGGGATGATGACCGAGTGGGTCAAAGGCGACCGGGTGGAAAAAAGGCCGCAGGGCGGGGACATGGGCGGGTCCATGCGCCTTGGCGCTTACCCCTGCATGCTCAGCCCCAACAGTCGGGCGCGAGCCATTTACGCCCAGGACCTGATTTCCGAGCGCCACCGCCACCGCTACGAGGTCAACATCAACTACCTCGCCCGGCTCGAGCAGGCGGGACTGCTCTTTTCCGGCATGTCGCCGGACGGCCAGCTCCCCGAGATCGTCGAAATCCCCGAGCATCCCTGGTTCATCGGGGTCCAGTTCCACCCCGAGCTCAAGTCCAAGCCCTTCGAGCCGCACCCGCTGTTCATCTCGTTCATCTCCGCCGCCGTCACCCAGGCCCGACTGGTCTAGCGTTCTGCTGCAAAGATTTGGTTCTCTGGGCCAGCTTGACTTGCTGATTGCATGTTGATATGTAAAGATAACGTTTTACCTACTAAAAAGCCATGCCCCGAACCGACATCCGACAGCAGATTCTCGACGCCGCCGCCAAGCTGTTCTACCGGCACGGGATGAACGGCGTCGGGATCGACGCCATCCTGGCGGAAGCGAAAGCGTCTAGCCGCAGCCTCTATCATCATTTCGGTTCCCGGGACGGCCTCGCTCTCGCTTTCCTCGAGCGGCGTGACGCGCAGTGGCTCGAGTGGTTCACCGGCACCGTGAACGAAGCGGGTCCGGGGGCCGAGACGCGGCTGCTGGCGATTTTCGATGCGCTGGAGGCTTGGTTCCGCCGCCCCGACTATCGCGGCTGCGCGTTCATCAACGCGGCCGGCGAAGTCGCCGATACCAAACATCCGCTGCGCCGCGTGGCCACACGGCATAAGCGCGCGCTCTTCGCCTTCATCCTCGACATTGCACGCAAAGGCACTTTCGACGATCCGGAAATCCTGGCGCGCGAGATCTTCCTGCTGGTCGAGGGCGCGATCGTCACCGCACTCGTGCTCTCGGCGCCCAAAGCCGCGCGCCATGCCCGAAGCGCCGCATCGACCCTGATTGCCGCGCATCGCCGCGCAACGACCGCACTTCATTGAAGGAGAGTTGAATGACCCGGATCGCCGGATTTCGTCTCGGAATCTACGTGTTCAAGGATGTCGAGATTGTCGATTTCGCCGCGCCGCACGGCGTTTTTTCGGTGGCGCGGCGGCTCGATCCCGAACTCGAGGCCTTTCTGATTGCCGATTCCGCTCGCCCGGTGCAGGCCCAGGCCGGCTTCACCGTGCTGCCCAATTACAGCTTCGCGGACCGGCCGGCGATGGACGCCTTCCTCATACCCGGAGGCTTCGGCACGCGTCAGGAACTCCATAACCGGCGACTGCACGAATTCA
>MIAC01000198.1:296-4244 GCA_001830475.1 Rhodospirillales bacterium RIFCSPLOWO2_12_FULL_67_15 | reverse complement strand
TGAGTGGTGTGTCTTGCTTGCCCACTGTGACTTATTTTGCTCCCCCAACTCCGATGGGCAAAGCCCCCCGTTGGGGCTTAATCTAGATGTAGAGGCCCATACGTCAAGGGGATAAACGCGGCATTTGTAAACATTTTTCCGAGGACGGCCGAAAAGCTGGGATTTTCGGCCTCTTTGCGTATTCACTTGTCCAAGAACCCGGGAATCCCTTGGCCCTTAGTTATACCCTATGTTAGGAATATTGTCAAGTATTCGATTCCGGGGCCGGGGCCCCAGGAACGGCGCGGATTAATCAGCGCAAAGACGCCTCGATGTTGCCGCCGTCGACGGTGACAATCGCCGCCGTGGTTTTTTTCGCGAGCGCAAGCGCGACGAATTCGCGCGCCACGTCCTCGGCGGTCACTTGAGAATCTTGGGGTTTCGGAATGGACAGGGACAGGTCATGCGGCGGGCGCGACCGGCTGCACAGCCTTAAGACGCCGCCAACTCGTCTTCCGGGCCGTTTCAAGATCGTAGGCGGATTGCAGGTTCAGCCAGTATTCCGGCGACTGGCCCAGCGCCTTGCCGAACAATAGCGCCAGTTCGGCCGTTACTGGCCGCGTTCCCCTAATGACATGCGAAACGCGCATGGAGGACTCGCCGATGGTGCGCGCGAATTCCGCTTGGGAAACGCCAAGCTCGTCGAGAATTTCCGCGAGAAATTCGCCGGGATGGATCGGGGGGAGTCCACTCTTGGTCATGGCATGCTTTCCTCAGTGATAGTCCACGATTTCAACGTCGAAGGCGTCGCCGGCGGTAAACCGAAAGCAAACCCGCCACTGATCGTTCACGCGGATGCTGTGCTGCCCAGCGCGGTCGCCCTTAAGAGCCTCAAGTCGGTTCGACGGCGGCATCCTCAAGTCCTCGATCCGGGTAGAAGCGTTCAATTGCTTCAGCCGCATGGCCGCCCGCTTTAGTATGTCTCGCGGCAACCGGCGCGCCTGGCCAGTGGTAAAAAAGCGCTCGGTTTCAGCATCGACGAACGACCGTATCATGGACGCCGAATATAAACATAATGTTTATGACAGTCAATAAGACCATCGATCGATGCCGGTCGGGCGATTAACGACGGCAAATCAGACGCTTAAAAATCCGTACTGTTTTGCCGAAGTCAGGAGGTTTGGAGAAAACCGGCCGGAGAGAGACGAATTCTGGCTCCGGCGCGGTTCACTCGGTCAATAACTTTGGTGCGTGAACCGCGCGGATACTGGGGTTTTCGGCGATGCCAAGTGGCAGCGGAGAAAGTTGTCGCGATAGAAGTTGGCGGATGGGGGGGAGATTACGGGCGGTTCTTTTGTTGTTTTGAATTTGCACCCGTGGCCCTCGCTTTGCTCGGGATCGAACCTTCTCCAATTCCAGCACGTATCACCGTGCGACGAACCGCATGACAATGATAGCACACGCAATCAACCACCCTACTGCCATGACGAACGTGATGAGCCATGTTTGCAGAGACCGATAAAATACCGAGTGGTAATTGTTGCCGCCATGAAGGCAACCGGCAATTTTCTTGTATCGACATGAAAAGTGATTTTCAGCAACACTTAGGGATTTTCGAAGACGAGCTGCCCAGCTCTGCAAGTCCCAGACCATCCAAACGCCAATAGCGCCGGCAACAAGAGTCAGTACCGACCCGACGGCCACCAAAATGTAAGGCCAAACCCCTGTAAGCGGGCGATCGGGAGCGGCCACCGCATAGGCCGACGCCACAAGGGCTGCGTAGGCCAGAATGGTAAGGTGCGCTGCCAGCCATTGCTGGGCCTTGGCGTGCCGAAGGTTATTCGAACAGTCCTGCACCAAGTGCAACAACTGAGCGTTTTCTTCTGAAGAGAGAGAAGATCCTCCGTCTGGAGGCTGCGTGTCCGACAAAGATATTCCCCGCCTGAGAAACGATATTCTGAGAGTATTTAAACAATTTCGCTCGCTCTATAAGCATATCGCTTTCTCAAAGGGCGTCAAATGAGGCACAAGGTCCACGACTTCGCAAGCGCCTGCGGGTGTGGGCTGGGATTACCGATGTCCGACGGCCAGAACGGCAAGACTCTCGCCTGCTGGAGAAAAGTTCGATCCCGATTGCTCTCGGGCAAGTTGGCGGAGGGAGTGCATCCCGAAACAAACTCTCTCCTGGCATTCCCGCGCGGGAGACGAAAGATCAAGGCCGCGCCGCCGAAAGTTCAGCGCAAAGATGCCTCGATGTTGCCACCGTCGACGGTGACGATCGCCGCCGTGGTCTTGGTCGCGAGCGCGAGGGCGACGAATTCGCGCGCCACGTCCTCGGCGGTCACTTCCTGGCCGAGCAGGTTGCCGGCCATGTAGTCGCGCTCGCTTAAGCCCCTCGCCTTGGCGCGCGCGGCGATCATGGACTCCGTCAGCAGCCCCGAGCGGATCCGGTCGGCGTTGACCGCGTTCGAGCGGATGCCGTCGGCGCCGTGGTCGAGGGCGTACTGCTTCATCAGGAACAGCGTCGCCGCCTTGGGCAGCCCGTAGGGGCCGAAATCGCGCCCCGGGTTGACCGCCTGCTTGGAGGTGTTGAACAGGAGGCAGCCGCCGAGGCCTTGCGCGCGCATGATCCGGACCGCGTTTTGCGCCACCGCCTGGTGGGCGAAGAAGTTAAGCTCGAAACTTTTCCGCAACGTCGCGTCGTCCACGTCCCCGATCCGGCCCTGCCAGGCCGCGCCGGCGTTGGATACCACGATGTCCACCCCGCCGAACGTCGCGGCGATGCGGTCGAAGGCGGCCGCGACCTCGCCCGCGTCGGTCACGTCGCAGGTAACGGCAAGCCCTTTCACCGCCGTGGCGACGCCTAAGGCCGCTTTCGCGTCGCGATCGAGCGCGCAGACCTCGGCGCCCGCGGCGGCGAAGGCTTGCGCCGTCGCCGCGCCGATGCCCGAACCGGCGCCGGTCACGGCGACGATGTGCCGGGCGAGCGGTTTCTCGGCGCCCTTGCCCAACTTCGCCTGTTCCAGCGACCAGTATTCGATATCGAAGGTGTCGGGTTCCGAGATCACCTGGTAGCGCCCGAGCGCTTCGGCGTTACCGATCACCTCGACGTTGGTTTCGGCGAGGTCGGCGGCGATCTTCGCCGCTTTGCGCGATTCGCCCAGGCCGAACAGCCCGAGCCCCGGCACCAAGACGACGCGCGGGATCGGATCGAGCTCCTTTTTCGCGCCGCCGAAACGCTTGTTGTTGCGGGCGAAATAGGCGCGATAATCGGCGACGTATTTCTCCAGCGCCCGGCCCGCGCCGGCCTTGAAGGCGTCCAGTTTGCCCGCTTCCGGCGCCGGCACGATCAAGGGCTTTTGCTTGGTGCGGATGACATGATCGGGGGTGGCGGTGCCGGCCTGGCCGTAGCGCGCCAAATCCTTGCCGGCGACGAACGCGCGCAACGAGGGGCCGGTCCGGAATTCGAGCACCAGGCGTTTCCATTCGCGCGCCTTAGGATCGACCGGAATGGCGAGCAGGCCGCGCAAGATGGGCGCGACCTCGGCCGGGCGCGCGATCTTCCGGGGCAGCGCGCGGACGGCGAAGACCTTGCGTCCGGCTTTTTTAATCCGCGCTTCGGCGGCCGCGACGTGGCGGATCATGCGCCCGTAGGCTTCCTTCGCCGTCCGCCCGAAGGTGAAGATGCCGTGCTTCAAGAGGATCAACCCCTCGACCTCGGGGTTGCGGCGATAAACCTCGGCCGCCTTCTTGGCCAGCGCGAAGCCCGGCATGATGTAGGGAACATAGCCCATGCGTGCGCCGTAGACCTCGCGGCAGAGCCGTTCGGGGTCGGGCTGGTCGGTCAGCGCGAGAACCGCGTTGGCATGGGTGTGATCGACGAACGCGTGCGGGATGAACGCGTGCAACAGCGTTTCGACCGAGGGATTGGGCGAAGCGGAATCGAGCAGATTGCCGCGCTGGACGTTG
>MIAC01000198.1:0-218 GCA_001830475.1 Rhodospirillales bacterium RIFCSPLOWO2_12_FULL_67_15 | reverse complement strand
GGCTCGATCGTTCCCATGTCCCAGCCCGAGCCCTTGACGCAGAGCACGTCCACGTCGTGGCCTGCAAGGTCGCGGAGGCGCGTCTTGACCGAGGTGTTGCCGCCGCCGTGCAGCACCAGGCGGGGCTCGCCGCCCAAGAGCCGGGTCGTATAAACGCGGAGCGCGAGATCGCGCGAAATGCCCGCCTTGGCGTAACGGCGGACGCAAGTTAAGGCGTC
>MIAC01000197.1:4773-6370 GCA_001830475.1 Rhodospirillales bacterium RIFCSPLOWO2_12_FULL_67_15 | reverse complement strand
CGCGCTTCGAAAGCCGTAAAACGGCCGGCGCGCCCATTCGGTGGCACGTGTTCCCGGAGGCGGGCCACTCCTGGGACGATCCGAACTTCCGCCGTCAGCGTTATATCCCCTATTTCGCCGCGCCTTCCGGCCAGGTATTCATGGCTTACGATTCGGACGTGACGGCCGAATCGCGCCGCCGGGTTCTCGCCTTCCTGGCCGAGACGATGCCGAAGTGCTGAACGAGGCGGACTCGCCTACCACCCCCGGCAGCGGTCCCATTCACGGCATGCCGAAACGGCACGGACCGCCGAAGCATGACCGCGGGTAAATCGCCCAATCCCCGCGCTTGCGGTTTTATGGCAAAATTGCCATAATCGCGGGCGATGGGCGAGGGGGTTTCAAGACCGCTCTACTGGGTGGGGTCGAGCCGGGACGATCTCAAAGGATTCCCCGACAAGGTCCAGGATCATATCGGATTCGCGTTGTATCAGGCGCAAATCGGCCTCAAACACCGGGATGCGAAGCCTATGGCCGGAATCGCTCCGGGCCTCATGGAGGTGGCCTCCCGCTCCAGCGACGGGAGCTGGCGCGCGGTCTACACGGTCGCGTTCGCGGAGGCGCTCTACGTGCTGCACGCCTTCCAGAAAAAGTCGAAGCGGGGGACCGCGACGCCGAGACAGGAGATCGAGCTGGTGCGCCAGCGGCTTAAACTGGCGATGCGGTACCACGCGGCGGCCTACGAAAAAGGAGAACGGTGATGGGCGGCAGAGGACATGCGCAAATCGAACGGAGCTCGGGCAACGTCTTCGCCGATCTCGGCCGGCCCGAGGCCGACATTCACCGCGCCAAGGCGGAGCTCGCGAGCCGCATCGACGGGATCATTCGCCGCCGCCGCCTGACCCAGGCCACGGCCGCGCGCCTTCTCGGCCTCTCCCAGCCAGATATCTCCCGACTGCTCCGAGGGCAGTTCCGCGACTATTCGGTGGAACGCCTGATGCGACTTTTGATGATGCTCGGCCGTGACGTGGACATTTCCATCCGCAAGCCCCGCGCATCCCGACGCGGCCGCCTCAACGTCGAGGCGGCGTAAGGGATTTGGCGAGCGTCGAATTTTGATTTCCCATATCCCTACCACCCCCGGCAGCGGTCCCAGGCCGCCACCACCTCGGTTGAGCCGTCGAGGACGTGATAGACGTCGTGCCCGGCCGCGGTGATGCAGGCGTGGTTGGGCAAAATCCGCACCTTGCCTCCGATCGGCAGGCGGTCGAACGGCAGCGGGGCCTCGCTGCTCACCCGGCCATGTTCCTGGCTCACGCCGACCACGGTGACGCCGGGCCATACCCGGCCTTCGAGATCGACGACCTGCCCGAAGCCGAGATCGCCGCCCGCGAGTTTTTCGGTCGAGCGGTCCTTCGAGAGCGCGAGCGCGCCCGCGTCCAGGATCACGGCGTTGTCCTTCTTCCGGTGCCCGATCACGCTCGCCAGAACCGAAACCGCGATGTCGCCCGCGGCGTGCGATCCGATCCCGGCCTGGAACAAATCGCCGAACATGTAAACCCCGGGGCGCATTTCCGAAGCACCCGAAAGATCGCGGGCGTGCGTCGCCGTGGGCGTC
>MIAC01000197.1:4366-4725 GCA_001830475.1 Rhodospirillales bacterium RIFCSPLOWO2_12_FULL_67_15 | reverse complement strand
GGCGGCGCGAAGTTTTTCCGCCGCCGCGACCGCTCCGGCGCGCTCGCCCTCGGCGATCAGCGCCATGCTTTCGGGGTCGCGGGCGTCGTAGGACTGGCCGGCGTGGGTCATGACCCCGAGAACGCGGGAGCGCCCGGTCGATGCGACCTCGCGCGCGAGCGCGATCAGTTCGGGATCGGCGGGGTCGAGGCCGAGCCGGCCGTCGCCGGTATCGACCTCGATCAGGACCCGGTGCGCGCCATGGTGCCGGGCGATGGCCGCCGCCGCCGGTAGATTGTCGGTGACGATCTTGATATCCGCGCCGCGCGCGGCCAGGCCCGCGATCTCGTCGAGCTTTGAAGGCGCGAGGCCGACGGCGT
>MIAC01000197.1:3451-4299 GCA_001830475.1 Rhodospirillales bacterium RIFCSPLOWO2_12_FULL_67_15 | reverse complement strand
GGAGGCACCATGTTCGAGCGCGAGTCTCGCCACCGCGGCCGACTTCGCCGTCTTCATGTGCGGGCGCAAGGATACGCCGAGGGCGCGGGCGCGCGCCGCCATGCGCGCGAGGTTGGCGAGAAGCTTTGGCCGGTCGAGCAGCAGCGCGGGCGTCTTGAGAGCGCGGATGTCCATGACGGCATTGTAACGCACGTATCGTTCGGTAGGAATCGTCACCCCCGCGAAAGCGGGGGTCCATGCTCTTGAAAAAGCTGGATTCCCGCTTTCGCGGGAATGACGGGAAGAATACATCGTGCTTTAATCGGGACGATGGATGCGAAATCCGTACCGGCGATCGAGGTCGTGGAGACGGGCGCGGGCGCGCAAGAGTTCGCGGGCGCGGTCGAAGACGGGCTCGCGCGCGCGCCCAAAACGATCCCGGCCAAGTATTTCTACGACGCCGAAGGGGCGCGGCTGTTCGCGGCGATCTGCGAACTGCCCGAGTACTATCTCACCCGCGTCGAGCTGGCGATCCTGAAGGCCCGCGCCAACGATGCCGCGGCGCTCGCGGGCCCCGGCTGCCACCTGATCGAGTTCGGTTCGGGCGCAAGCGTCAAGGTCGGGCTGCTGCTCGACGCGCTTAGCCTGCCCCGCTCCTACGTCGCCATCGACATTTCGCGCGAATTCCTGCTCGCCGGGGCCGAGGCGGCGGCGAAGGCCTACCCCGCCCTGCGGGTCGTGGCGGTGCACGGCGATTATGCCGGCGCCGAAGCGCTCGCGTTGCCCGATTTGGGCGAAGGCCGGCGGCTCGGATTTTTCCCCGGTTCGACCATCGGCAACCTGGATCCTGAGGAAAGCGTCGGATTCCT
>MIAC01000197.1:574-3401 GCA_001830475.1 Rhodospirillales bacterium RIFCSPLOWO2_12_FULL_67_15 | reverse complement strand
ACACCAAGAAGGATAAGAAGGTTCTCGACGCGGCGTACGACGACGCGCAAGGCGTGACGGCGGCCTTCAACCTCAATCTGCTCAAGCGGGCGAACGCCGAACTCGGCGCGGATTTCGATCTGGCCGCCTTCCGTCACGTCGCCTTCTACGACGAGGCCAAGGGCCGGATCGAAATGCACCTGGAAAGCCTGAAGACGCAGCGGGTCCGCGTGGCGGGCCGCACGGTCCCGTTCCGCGCCGGCGAAACCATCCTGACCGAGATTTCCTGCAAGTACGCGCTCGCGGAATTCCAGGACATCGCGCGCGCCGCCGGTTTCAGCCCGCTCGCCGCCTGGACCGACGACGCGGCGCGCTTTTCCGTCCACTACCTGCGCGGGCCTGCCCCCGCGAAAGCGGGGGTCGGCCGGAGCTAAAAGACGAGCACCTTGTCGGCGGCGAGGGTCGCGGCGGCGAGTTCGGCCATGGTGCTGCGCCGGGTGCCTTCCATCAGGTCGGTGTCGGCGAGGCCGCGGGCATCCATGCAGGTTCCGCACAGAAGGACCTCGCCGCCGCCGCGCACGACCTGATTCAGCATCCGCTCGACGGTGTAATAGCCTTGCGGAACCTTCTGGTTCTTGTGGCCGCCGCTGACCGCGTCGGCCATCAGGAAAACGGTGATCCCGGCCGCTGGGTCGGCCTTGGCGAGCGCGTGCGCCAGGCGGAGCGCGTTGTAGTCGCGCTCGGTGCCGTAGGGCGGATCGTTGAGGATGAACAGGAACTTCATGGGCGTCTCCTTCGGGGGCGGCGTCGCTTCGGCGACGGTCAAAACCACTTGAACAGCCAATACTTTTCGAACGCGACCTTGCCGTAGTGAAGAACGAGGCTCGGGTGGCGGAGCCTGATTTTCGGCGCGGGTTCGGCGTAGAAGTTGCCGCTGCCGAAACCGGCCCGGCCGTCGCCGATTTCGATGAAGCACTCGCCGTGCCCGTCGAAGGACCGCCGCTCGGCGCGGCCGACGATCGCGGCGGCGACGTTGTGGGCGACGATTTCCGCCTCGCCGTGCGCGAAAACACCCGCCTTGGGCAGCGGCTTGCCCATCTTGAGCATGATCCCCGCTACGTCGCCGATCGCGTAGACGCCGGGAAACCGGGTTTGCAGGGTTTGCCGATCCACGGGAATCCACCCGGTTTCGCCCGCGAGGGTCGAGGCGCGGACGACGGCCGGCGCGCGATGAGGCGGCACGTAGGCGAGCAGGTCGTAGCCGGTCTCGGCGCCGTTGGCGAAGACGATCCGGCGATTGGCGCCATCGACCCGGGTCACGGCATGGTCGGGGTAATAGCCGATGCCGCGGGCTTCGACCATGGCGCGGATTTGCGCCGAAACCTCGGGGCCGGCGACCGGCATCGGCCCCGGTTCGGGGGAGTAGATGTCGATCCGAACGCGGTTGGCCAACCCGCGTTGCCGGCAATCGGCTTCGAGCAGAAAAGCCGCCTCGTACGGCGCCGCCGGGCATTTGAACGGGAGCGCGCCGACGAGGACGACGATCCGCCCTTGCTTGAGTTCGAGCCGGGCCTCGCGCAGGCTTTTCGCGCCCTCGAGGGTGTAGAAATTGTGTCCGGCCTGCGCCAGGCCGGGAATGTTCTCGGGCGCGAGCTCGGCTCCGAGCGCGACGATCATGTGATCGGCGGCGAAATCGCGGCCGGCGACGCGGACGGCGCGGTTTTCCGGAGAAATGGATTCGATCGTACCCGCGACAAGTTCGATCCCCTTGCGCGAAAGGCTCGATAAAGTCCGGGAAATCTGCTGGGAGCGCCGTTCGCCGACCATCAGCCATAAAAGAGAGGGCGAAAAGATGTGACGCGATTCCCGTTCGACCAGAACAATCCGGTGAGTTTTCGGCAGCAGCCGGCGCAGGGTCGTCGCGGCGACAACGCCGCCGATGCCGCCGCCGAGGATGAGTACGGTCTGGCCCATGACGAGCGCTCCTGTTACCTAGGCTTCGCGCCGGCCGAGCGCGTAGGCGCCGGCCTCGCCGCGGAAGGGCTGGATCAGCATTTTATCGAGGCGCAATTCGCTCGCGTCGCGGAACGTCGCGAGGCCGATGGTCATGGCCTCGTGGCCCGCCGCCGGCTCGGCGCGGTAGGTGCCGAACAGGCGGTCCCACCACGGCAGATTGAAGCCGAAGTTGCTGTTGGTTTCCGCCGGAACCGCGGAATGGTGGACGCGGTGCATGTCGGGCGTCACCACCACCAGCCGGACCCAGCGATCGAGCCGGGCGGGCAGGCGGGCGTTGGCGTGATTGAACATGGCGGTGGCGGAGAGCGCGATTTCGAAGGCGAGCACGGCAAGCGCCGGCGCGCCGAGGCCCGCGACGGCCGCCGCCTTGATCAGCATGGACAGCACGATCTCGATCGGATGGAAGCGCGCCCCGGTGGTGACGTCGAAGCCGAGATCGGCGTGGTGCATCCGGTGCAGCCGCCACAGCGCCGGCACGGCGTGGAATAACGCGTGCTGGAGGTAGATGGCGAGATCGAGAGCCACGAACGCGAGCGCGATCTTGAACCACAAGGGCAGCGCGACGGCGTTGAGGAGGCCCCAGCCCTTCGCTTCCGCCACGAGCGCGATGCCGACCGCGCCGGCGGGGAAGATCGCGCGTACGATCAGGGTGTTGAGAAAGACGATGCCGAGGTTGCCCGGCCAGCGCGCGCGGCGGGCGGCGATCAGCGTCCGGCGCGGGGCGAAAACCTCCCACGCCGCCACCGCGGCGAAGATGCCGAAAAAGGCGCCGAGCCGGATGAAGGTCTCGTGGTCCGCGATCATGCCGCCTCCGCCCGCGCCGCCCGGCGCT
>MIAC01000197.1:0-332 GCA_001830475.1 Rhodospirillales bacterium RIFCSPLOWO2_12_FULL_67_15 | reverse complement strand
AAAGCCGTCGGCGAGGCGGCGCGCCCGGAAGCCCTTGGCGCGCAGCCGGCGCACGGCGTCGAAGGAGAGCAGGCAATAGGGGCCGCGGCAGTAGGCGACGACTTGCTTGCCGCGCGGCAATTCGGCGAGGCGGCGGGACAGCTCGGCGAGCGGAATGTTGACGGCGCCGGCGATGTGTCCGGCCCGGTACTCCCCGTCCGGCCGGACGTCGATCACGGTGACGTCGCCGGTCTTGACCATCTGCAGGAGTTCCTTCTGGCCGACGGGCTGGGCGTCGTCGCGGGTCGCGAACTCCTCGCGCAGGATGCGGTCCATCTCGGCGAGGCGGCGTT
>MIAC01000196.1 GCA_001830475.1 Rhodospirillales bacterium RIFCSPLOWO2_12_FULL_67_15 | reverse complement strand
CGCCGGCCTCCGTCACGCGCTATGCGGCGCTGCTCGCCGGGCTCCCCTGGACCGGCTCGGCGCATGCCAAGGACATCTGGACCACCCCCGAGTGGGAAAAGCGCGAGAAGCTCGCCTCCTGCGAATGGCTGGTGACCTGCACTGCGGCGAATCACGCGCACCTCGCCGCGCTCGCCCCGGCAGGCCGCGTGGATCTCGTCTACCACGGCCTCGACTTGTCGCGTTATCCGGCTGAAAAGACCGGGAAAGCAGCGAAAGACGGAATCGACCCCGGCAACCCGGTGGTCATCCTGTCGGTTGGCCGTCTGGTGGAGAAAAAAGGCACCGATGTGCTGCTGGAGGCGCTGGCGCGGCTGCCCGGGAATCTGCATTGGCGGCTGGTGCATGCGGGTGGCGGGCCGCTCAAGGGCCGCCTCGAGCGGCGCGCCCGCTCGCTCGGCATCGCGCAACGCGTTCAATGGCGCGGCGCGCGCACCCAGATGGAGCTGCTTGCCGAGTACCGCGCCGCGGATCTGTTCGCGCTCGCCTCGCGCGTGGCGCGCGACGGCGACCGCGACGGGCTGCCGAATGTGCTCGCGGAGGCGCAAAGCCAGGGACTCGCCTGCGTCGCGACCCAGGTCTCGGGAATTCCCGAATTGATCGAAAACGGCAGGACCGGCTTGCTGGTCGCGCCCGAGTCGCCGGATGAATTGGCGCGCGCGCTGCAGGCGTTGATCAGCGATCCTGCGCGCCGCCGCGCGCTCGGCGAGGCGGGCCGCCAGCGCGTGCATGCGCGATTCGGCCTGGAGGCGAATCTCGGGCGGCTCGCGCGCCGCTTCGGCCTGCAGACCGTGGAATAGAATCGTGCATGCCCGGAACATGCCGATGCGCATCGCGTTCTACGCGCCGCTGAAGTCCCCGACCCACGGCACGCCCTCGGGCGACCGGCGCATCGCCGGCCTGCTCATGGAGGCGCTCGCGCTCGCGGGGCACCGCGTCGAGCTGGCATCGACATTCCGCAGCTATGACGCCGGCGGCGACGCGCCGCGCCAGGCGGCGCTGCGCGAGCAGGGGGTCGCGCTCGGACGGCGGCTCGCCGCGGGGTGGCGCGACGGTCCGGCCGGGGCGCGGCCCGATCTGTGGTTCACCTATCACGTGTATTACAAGGCGCCGGACTGGCTCGGCGCGGAAGCGAGCGCGGTGCTTGGGATTCCCTACGTGATCGCGGAGGCATCGTATGCGAACAAGCGCGCCGGCGGTCCGTGGGAAATCGGCCACCGCGGCGCCGCCGACGCGATACGGCGGGCGGATCTGCTTGTTTGCCCGTCGCGCGACGATGTCGAGGGCCTGCGCAGCGTTGCCGCTTCGCCGGAGCGCATCGCGCCGCTGCCGCCGTTTCTCGATCCGGCGCCGTTCCGCGCCGCGGCGGCGAGGCGCGATGCCGAGCGCGCGCGGCTTGCGCAGGCGCACGATCTCGACCCGGGGGTGCCCTGGATTGCGGTCGCGGCAATGATGCGGCCCGGCGACAAGCTCGCGTCCTACCGCGCGCTCGCCGGCGCGCTCGGCCGGCTGCGCGACCTTTCCTGGCGCCTCGTGGTCGCGGGCGACGGAGCGGCGCGCGCCGAAGTCGAGGCGGCGCTCGGCGCCGCGATTCCCGGACGCGCGGCCTTTCTCGGCGCGCTCGGCCTCAAGCAAGTGGCCGCGGCCTACGCGGCGGCGGATCTGTGCGTCTGGCCCGCGGTGAACGAGGCCTACGGCATGGCGACGCTCGAGGCGCAGGCCGCGGGCTTGCCGGTGGTTTCCTGCGCCGCGCGCGGCGTTCCCGATGTCGTCGAGCATGGGCGGACCGGGCTGCTCGCGCCCGCGGGCGACGAAGCGGCGCTTGCCGGGCTGGTGAGGGCGCTGCTGCTCGATGCGGACCAGCGGTCGCGGTTGAGCGCCGGCGCGGTGGCGTTCGCCGCCGGCGAGCGCAGCCTGGAATCCGCCGCCGCCCGTCTCGCACAGTTGCTCGCGCGCTTTGGCGCGGTTGCGGCCAGGACGCCGGGGTGATGTGAGCGTCGGGCGCGTCGTGCACGCGAGCGGCACTCGTGCTTTCATCTACGTCCAGCACCTGCTCGGGATCGGCCACCTGAAGCGGGCGGCGACGCTTGCGCACGCGCTGGCAGGCGAGGGTCTCGAAGTCACGCTGGCGAGCGGCGGCCCCGCGGTTGCGGAGATCGCTTCGGCTGCGCAAAGGCGCGGCGTGCGCCTGGTGCAGCTGCCGCCGGCGAGCGCCGCCGATCTCGGCTTCAGGATACTGCTCGATGGCGATGGCAGGCAGATCGACGCGCGGTGGAAACGCAGGCGCGGCGAAGCCTTGCTCGCCGCCTGGCGTCGCGCCGATCCTCACGTCCTGGTGCTGGAGCTGTTTCCGTTCGGCCGCCGGCAGATGCGCTTCGAACTGCTGCCGCTGCTCGACGCTGCCGCCGGCGCGGCGCGCCGCCCGGCGATCGTCTGCTCGGTGCGCGACGTGCTGGGAGGGCAGAAAAGTCCCGAACGGCAGCAGGAGACCCTGGGGCTCGTCGAGCGCTATTTCGATCGCGTCCTGGTGCACGCGGATCCTGCGGTGATCGGCTTCGAGCGCACTTTTCCGCTTGCCGCGCGATTGGCGCGCAAGATTCAATATACCGGCTACGTGGTCGACGGTCCCGGACGGCCCAGGCTGGAAACGCCAGCCGGCAAAGGCGAAGTCATCGTCTCCGCCGGCGGCGGCGCGGTGGGCGCGGGGCTGCTGGAGGCCGCGATCCGGGCGCGGCCGCTGACCGGGTTGCGAAACCGCACCTGGCGCGTACTGGCCGGAGGCAATCTGCAGGAGGCGTCGTTTTCAGCGCTCACGCGGCTTGCCGCTGAAACAGGCGAAGGACGCGTCGTGCTGGAGCGCGCACGCAGTGATTTCACGGCACTGCTTGCGAATTGCGCGCTTTCGGTGAGCCAGGCGGGGTACAACACGCTCATGGAAATCGTCCAGGCGCGCGCGCGCGCCGTGGCCGTGCCTTTCGCGGGCGGCGGGGAGACCGAGCAGACGCTGCGCGCGCGCTGCTTCGCCGAGCGGGGCCTGCTGGAACTGCTCGAGGAAAGCGCGCTTGCGCCGGAAACGCTGGCCGCGGCGATCGATCGCGCGGCGCGCAAACCGCGACCGGCGCGCGGCGCCATCGATCTGCAGGGCGCGCGATGCAGCGCCGAGCTGATCGCCCGGTGGGCGGCGCAGGGGGCCTCGTGACGGCTTTGCGGCGCGCGTCATGCTGAGCGGGGCCTGGCGCGCCCTGGCCGAGGAGATCGCGCGCGGGCGCGATGCGGGGCTTGCGGCGCAGTTCTGGTGGCGCGACGACGATGCCGCGCGGCCCGACCCGGCGCTGGCGCGGCTGCTCGCCCTGTCGGCGCATGCCGGCGTTCCTCTCGCGCTGGCGGTGGTGCCGCTGGGCGCCGATCCGGGCCTGCTCGCGGGCCTGGGTGAGCCGGTCAGCGTGCTTCAGCACGGCACCGATCACCGCAACCGTGCCCACCGAGGCGAGAAAAAGACCGAATTCCCCCTCTCCGAACCGCCTCAGGCGGCCGCCGCGCGGCTCGCAACGGCCCGCAGGCAGCTCGAGGCGCAGGCCGGGGATCGATTCATCGCGGTCCTGGCGCCGCCCTGGAACAGGCTGCCCGAGCCGCTGGTGCCGCGGCTTGCCGCCGCAGGGTTTCGCGGCCTGAGCCAGTACGGGGCGCGCAGGAGCGCCGAACCCTCGGCCGGCCTGCGGCAGGTCAATACGCACGTGGATATCATCGGCTGGCGCGCGGGACGGGGCTTCGCCGGCGAGGACGCATCGCTCGCCGCCGCCACGAGGCACCTCGCGGCAAAGCGCGCGGGCTCGGCCGACCGGCACGAGGCGACGGGCTGGCTCACGCACCATGCGCTCCACGACGAAGCCGCATGGACGTTTCTCGAACGGGTGTTCGAAACGACCCGGAAGTCGCCGGGCGTGCGCTGGCGGGGCGCACAGGAACTATTTCACATTTCGTGAGCCGGTCGTTTCACTACCCATTGCGGTCTTTGTCCGCCGATTATGCGGGCAGCGCGATCGGGCTCGCGTTCTCGCTCGGGCTGCTTGCGTTCGCGCAACCTGCCGCGGCCATGGCGTGGCTGCTGGCTGCGGCCGCCGCGCTATTCCTCGTATACTTTGGCCGAACGGTCTGCCGGCAGTTGACCCATATCGAGCTCGACGAGGCCGGAATCCGCGCCAGGGGACCGCTTGGCGCCGTTATCCGGTGGGAAGATTTGCGTTCGCTGCGGCTCGATTATTACTCGACGCGCCGCGACCGCGAGGGGGGATGGATGCAATTGAGGCTCCGCGACGCGCAGCGCGCGATCCGTATCGACTCGGAGGTCGACGGCTTCGCCGACATCGCGCGCGCGGCGGCCGGGGAGGCGCGGCGCCGCGGCGCCGATGTCGACCCGGCCACGCGCGCCAATCTCCGGATGCTCGGGATCGTGCACGACCCGGCGGATCGCGCGTGAGCGACGTCCTGCAGATCCGCGACCTGAGGGTCTATCTCGAGGTCGACGCGGGCACCGTCAAGGCGGTGGACGGGGTGTCGTTGCGGATTCCCGAGGGCCGCACGGTGGCGCTGGTGGGCGAATCGGGCTCGGGCAAGAGCATGGTGGCGCAGACGATCATGGGCATTCTGCCGCGCGTGGCGCGCATCGAATCGGGCGAAGTCCTGTTCCTCGACCCGAATCGGCCCGGCATCGCCACCGACATCTCGCGCCTGGACCCGGAGGGCGCGCCGGTGCGCGCCCTCCGCGGCGGCCGCATCTCGATCATTTTCCAGGAACCGATGAGCGCATTGTCGCCTCTGCACACGGTCGGCAACCAGATCGGCGAATCGCTGATGCTGCACCGCGCGGACCTGGGCAAGGCCGAGCGGCGCGGCACGGTGCTCGAGATGCTGCGGCTGGTGGGATTCGCCGATCCCGCGAAGGCCGAGCACACCTATCCGTTCGAACTCTCCGGCGGCCTGCGCCAGCGCGCCATGATCGCGATGGCGCTGGTGTGCCGTCCGGCGCTGCTGGTGGCCGATGAGCCGACCACCGCGCTCGATGTCACCATCCAGGCGCAGATTCTGCAGCTGGTGCAGTCCCTCCAGGGCGAGCTGCGCATGGCGATGCTGCTGATCACGCACGACCTCGGCATCGTCGCCAACATGGCCGACGAAGTGGTGGTGATGTATCAGGGCAGGGTGGTCGAGGCAGGTACGGTGGAGGACATCTTCCGCGACCCGCGCCATCCGTACCTGAAAGCGCTGATGCGCGCGGTGCCGCGTTTCAACATGGCGCCGGGCGAACGCCTGACGCCGATCCGCGAGATCCAGGCCACGACCGACCACCTGATCTCCGGCCGCGGGCGGCCCCACGTGGCGTACGCGGGCGGCGATCCGCTGCTCACGGTGCGCAACCTCAGCAAGCGCTTCGAGACGCGCAAGACCTCGTTCTTCGGTCACAAGCTCGCGGGCGAAGTGCGGGCGGTCGACAGCGTGAGTTTCCATGTCGAGGCGGGCGAATGCCTCGGGCTGGTGGGCGAATCCGGCTGCGGCAAGACCACCATCGCCAAGCTGATCCTGCGCTCGGTGGCGCCCGACAGCGGCGAGATCGTGTTCAACGATCGCGGCATACCGCGCGACGTGCTCGCGCTCCAGGGGCCGGAGCTGTTCGCGTACCGGCGCAAGGTGCAGTTCGTGTTCCAGGACCCGTTCAGTTCGCTCAACCCGCGCATGACGGTCCAGGACATCGTCGCCGAGCCGCTCGTGATCCACGGCATCGGCGACGCGGACGAGCGTTTCGCGCGGGTCAAGGAACTGATGACCCTGGTCGGGCTGGACGTGCGCCATCTGCGCCGCTATCCGCACAGTTTCTCGGGCGGCCAGCGCCAGCGCATCGGCATTGCGCGCTCCCTTGCGCTCGGGCCCGAACTGCTGATCTGCGACGAGCCGGTCTCGGCGCTCGACGTCTCGGTGCAGGCCCAGGTGCTCAATCTGCTGCTGGACCTCAAGCATGCGCTGAACCTGACCTACATCTTCATTTCGCACAACCTCGCGGTGGTGCATTACCTTGCCGACCGGATCGCGGTCATGTGCGCCGGCCGGTTGGTCGAACTCGGACCGTATGCCGAGCTGTTCCGCAATCCGGCGCATCCCTACACCAAGGCGCTGCTCGCCGCGGTGCCGGACCCGGACCTGGACCGCAAGCTCGATTTCGCAGCCCTGATGGAAGGCAAGGCCTCCGACCCGCAGGCATGGCCGGCGCCGTTCCGCCTCGAAGGCACGGCGCAAACCCACCTGCTGGATATCGGGGCCGGCCACTTCGTGCGCGCGCAACAGGGCGCGGACGCCTCGGAGTTCTCTCCATGATCAGACCGTTCGCAGTCCTCCTCCTGGCCTCGCTCCTCGCGCTCGCCGCGCCGCAGGCCGCGGCGCAGGGAAAATTCATCGAGCCGCCGGTGTTCGCGGAGGAGTTGAAAGCGGGAAAGCTGCCGCCGGCGGCCAGGCGAGTGCCCGAGACCCCGTTGGTGGTGAAGTTCGGCGCCGGGACCGAGCCCGGCCGGCATGGCGGCAGCTTGAGCATGCTGATCGGACGCAGCCGGGATGTGCGCATGCTGGTGGTCTACGGTTACGCCCGGCTGGTCGGCTACGACCAGAACTTCAACATCGTGCCGGATATCCTCGAGAGCATCGAGGCCAAGGGCGGGCGCGTCTTCACCATGAAGCTGCGCAAGGGACACCGCTGGTCCGACGGGCGGCCGTTCACCACCGAGGACTTCCGCTATTACTGGGAAGACGTCGCCAACAACAAGGAACTCAGCCCGACGGGTCCGCCCAGCGACCTGCTGGTCAACGGCGAAGCGCCCAAGGTCGAATTTCCCGACCCGCAGACGGTGCGCTACAGCTGGTCGAAACCCAACCCCGATTTCCTGCCGCGCATGGCGGGCGCGTCGCCGCTGTTCATTTTCCGGCCGGCGCATTACCTGAAGCAGTTCCACCGCAAATACAGCCGGCAGGCGGCCGCGTCCGACGCGGGCTCGAAGAAGCGCGGCTGGGCGGCGGTGCACAACCGCGAGGACAACCTGTACCAGTACGACAATCCGAAGCTGCCGTCGCTGCAGCCCTGGATCAACACCACCAAGCCGCCGGCGGACCGCTTCGTCGCGGTGCGCAATCCCTACTTTCACCGCGTCGATCCGGCCGGCCGGCAACTGCCCTACATCGACCGCGTGGTGCTCGCCGTCGCCGAAGGCAAGCTGATTCCGGCCAAGACCGGCGCCGGCGAATCGGACCTGCAGGCGCGCGACATCCAGTTCAACAACTTCACCTTCCTGAAAAAAGGCGAGAAGACCAACAACTACCGGACGCTGCTGTGGAAGACGGCGCGCGGCTCGCATTTCGCCCTGTTTCCCAATCTCAACGTGAACGACCCGGTCTGGCGCAAGGTGATGCGCGACGTGCGCTTGCGCCGCGCGCTGTCGCTCGCCATCGACCGCAGGCAGGTGAACCAGGTGCTCTACTTCGGCCTCGCCAACGAAGGCAACAACACCGTGGTGCAGGAGAGTCCGCTCTACAGGAAGGAATACCAGATGCGCTGGGGGCAGCACGACAGGAAGGCGGCGGACAAGCTGCTCGACGAGGCCGGGCTGAAACGCGGCGCCGACGGCCTCAGGACCCTCCCCGACGGCCGGCCGCTCGAGATCATCGTCGAGACCGCGGGCGAAAGCACCGAGCAGACCGACGTGCTGGAAATGATCCGCGAGAACTGGCGCGAAGTCGGCGTCAAGCTGTTCCCGAAGCCCTCGCAGCGCGAGGTGCTCCGCAACCGCGTGTTTTCCGGGGAGGCGCTGATGTCGGTCTGGACCGGGCTCGAGAACGGCCTTGCCAACCCCGACATCAGCCCCGAGGAACTCGCGCCGACCAGCCAGCAGCAGCTGCAATGGCCCAAGTTCGGCCAGTACTTCGAAACCGGCGGCAAGGCGGGCGAGGCGCCGGACATCGCGGAAGCCATCGAGTTGATGAAGCTCAACAGCCAGTGGCGCGAGGCTGCGACGCGCGCGGAGCGCGCGAAGATCTGGCACCGCATGCTGCAGATCCACGCCGAACAGCAGTTCGCGATCGGCGTGGTGAGCGGCGTGGCGCAGCCGGTGGTGATGCGCAATACGCTCAGGAACGTGCCTGAAAAGGGCATCTACAACTGGGACCCGGGCGCCTTCTTCGGCATCTACCGTCCCGACACCTTCTGGATCAGCGAGCCGGCCAGGTAAACGCGCAGGCTGCGACGCGGACGACGGCCCGGGCTCCAGGCTCAAATGCTGACCTACACCATCCGGCGGCTGCTGATCATGATCCCGACGCTGCTGGTGATCAGCTTCGTCACGTTCAGCATCATCAAGCTGCCGCCGGGGGATTTCCTTTCGAACCAGATCGCGGAGCTGCGCAGCCAGGGCGACAAGGCGGCGCTCGAGCGCGCCGAGTTCATGCGCGCTCAATTCGGCCTGGACAAGCCGTTCCTCGAACAGTACGCGGTATGGGTCGGGATCTGGCCCACCGAGCGCGGCTTCTCGGGCCTGTTGCAGGGCGACTGGGGCTGGTCCTTCGAGCACGATCTTCCGGTGGCGCAGGTGGTCGGCGACCGGATGCTGCTTTCATTCATCCTGAATTTCACCGTCATCCTGTTCACCTGGGCGGTCGCGTTCCCGATCGGCGCCTATGCCGCGACGCACCAGTACGGCTGGGGCGACTACGGCCTGACCCTGCTCGGCTACGTGGGCCTCGCGACGCCGAACTTTCTTCTCGCCCTGGTGCTGATGTACTTCGCCAACGTCGAATTCGGCCTCGCGATCGGCGGCATCATGGATCCCGAGTACCTCGACAAGGCGTGGAGCTGGGCCAAGTTCGGCTCGGTGCTGAACCACCTCTGGATCCCGGTGATCGTGATCGGCACCTCGGGCACCGCCGGCATGATCCGGCGCCTGCGCGCCAACCTGCTGGACGAGCTGCAGAAGCAATACGTGGTCACCGCGCGCGCCAAGGGCATGCCGCCGTTCGGGCTGCTGGTGAAATACCCGCTGCGCATGTCGCTCAATCCCTTCATCGCGGACATCGGCAACCTGCTGCCCAGCGTGATCTCGGGCTCGGCCATCGTCGCGGTGGTGCTGTCGCTGCAGACCTCGGGGCCGATGCTGCTCGAAGCGCTGCGCAGCCAGGACCAGTACCTCGCGGGATCGTTCCTGATGTTTCTCGCGCTGCTGACGGTGATCGGGATGTTCATCTCCGACCTGCTGCTCGCGGTGCTCGATCCGCGCATCCGCCTTACCGGGGGCATGGCGAAATGACGGGCGGCGCGGAGGCAAGCGCGTGAGCACGAGTCCCGGGCCGAAGCTCGAGCACTACGTCGCCACCGAGCCGTTCGAGCCGCTCGCCACGGAGACGCTGACCCCCGCGCAGGAGCGGTTCTACCGCGCCTCGCAGTGGAAGATCATGTGGTGGAAATTCCGGCGCCACCGCGTGGCCGTGTTTTGCGCGGCGATCCTGCTGCTGTTCTACGCCTCGATCCTGGTGAGCGAGGCGCTCTCGCCGTACAACCTGCATAGCCGCGACACG
>MIAC01000195.1:3293-5850 GCA_001830475.1 Rhodospirillales bacterium RIFCSPLOWO2_12_FULL_67_15 | reverse complement strand
GGAAATTGGATCATACCAACTCTCGTTGACGATGGCCCTATCTCTTTGTCATGGCCGGGCTCGTCCCGGCCATCCACGACTTCGATTTTCCTCGGCAATGAAGACGTGGATGCCCGCGACAAGCGCGGGCATGACGGGTGGGTAGCACCGGGTCTTGGCTTCAGCCCTGCTTCCCGTGCCATCGCTGCACGCAGGATTCCAGGGCGCGGGCCAGGAACTGAAGAAGCTCCGTCCCCTGGCCGGGATGGAACGTGCCGCTACGCGAGCCCAGCGCCAGGAGGCCCGCCGGCGTCGTCCGGCTGGGGCGCAGCCGGGCCAAGGCGGCCGAGCGCACCAGCCCGGCGGCGCCGCCGAAGAGGGTGCCGTCGTCGCGGACATCGCGGACCAGACGCACGTCCTTGTCCTCGCCGATCAACTCGTCGACCGCGCCGGTCTTGAGATAGCGCGTTTCGGAAGCGACCAGCTCGGCAAACGGCCGGTCGCCCGCCTCGAACGCCAGCACCGCCACGTCGACGTCGAGCAGGAGCGTCAAATCCTCCTGCACCACCCTGAGAAGCTGGTCGAAGGTGATGGCCGTCAGCAGCGCCAGCACGGCGGCATGGGTGCGCGTCTGCACCGTCATGTTGGTGCGGCTGGTCTCGATCACCTCGATGGCGCAGTTGCGCAATTCCGCGATCTCCTCGATGCGGCGATCGAGCATCACCTTCTGGATATCGACAACGCCCCCCGACCAGCGCCCGGGCGCGGCCATGGTGGCGAGCAGATGCCCGTGGGCCTCGAAGAATTCGGGATGGAGGGCGAGATAATCGGCGACCTGCTCGGCGCTCACATCCTCGGGGCGCTCGCCAGCGGCGCCGCTCTTGGTCGTGCTCATGGTCTTAGACCCTCCCCGCGACTTTCCGCGATCCGTTTACCTTGTCATTCCCGCGAAAGCGGGAATCCAGCTTTTTCCAGAGCATGGACCCCCGCTTGCGCGGGGGTGACGATTCCTACTGATCGCGACATGCGATAGAGTGTAACCCATGAACTCCGCCGGTTCCATAAAAACGCAATATGTAGGGGGTGACACGGTTTCCGTTCTACTACCCCTTCCGCTTGCGGGGGCCTACGACTACCGGGTGCCGGAAGGGGCGATTCTCCGGGCGGGCGACTTCGTGACCGTTCCCCTCGGCCGGCGGCGGACGGTAGGCGTGGTCTGGGGGCCGGGCTCCGGCGCGGTGGCGAAGACCCGGCTCAAGGACATAGGCGGAGCGCTTTCCGCCCCGCCATTGCCCGAGGTTTCCCGGCGCTTCGTCGACTGGGTCGCCGATTACACGCTCGCGCCCGAGGGCGCGGTGCTTAAAATGTCCATGAGCGTTCCGGACGCGCTTTTGGAGCCGAAGCCGGCAATCGCGTATATCCGCAACCCGGACTTTTCCCCCGCGCTCAAGCTCACCGCGGCACGAAGGCGGGCGCTCGAAGTTGCCGGCGAGGGTCCGCCGCGGATCGCCGCCGAGATCGCGCGCGAGGCCGGCGTTGGCGCGGGCGTCGTCAAGGGGCTCGCGGAGGCGGGCGCGCTGATCGCGAAGCCGCTGCCGGCGAAGGTCTTCGTCCGGCCCGACTGGAGCCGCGCCGGGCCGACCCTTTCGCCCGAACAAGGCGCGGCCGCCGACGATCTCGCCGGCAAGGCCGCCGCGGGCGGGTTTTCCGTCACCGTGCTCGACGGCGTTCCCGGCGCGGGCAAGACCGAGGTCTATTTCCAGGCCGTCGCCGCGGCGCTCGAAGCCGGCCGGCAGGCGCTGGTGCTGCTGCCCGAGATCGCGCTCGGCGCGCAATGGCTGCAACGTTTTCGTGTCCGCTTCGGCGCCCTCCCCGCGGTCTGGCATTCCGACGTGCCCGAGACGTTGCGCCGCGCCACCTGGCGCGCGGTCGCGGAGGGTGCGGCGCGGGTCGTCTTCGGCGCGCGCTCGGCGCTGTTCTTGCCGTTCCCCGAGCTCGGCCTCGTCGTCGTCGACGAGGAGCACGACGCCTCCTACAAGCAGGAAGACGGCGTCATCTACAACGCCCGCGACATGGCGGTGGTGCGGGCGCGGCTTGGGCTAATTCCGATCGTGCTGGTTTCGGCGACGCCGGCGCTGGAAACCGTCGCCAACGTGACCGCCGGCCGCTATGCCCTCCGCCACCTCCCCGACCGGCACGGCGGCGCCCGCATGCCCGAAGTCGCAGCGGTCGACATGCGCGCCGAGAAACTGCCGGCCGGGCGCTGGCTGTCGGCGCCGCTCAAGGAAGCGCTCGCAAGGACGCTGGCCGAAGGCGAGCAGGCGATGCTGTTTTTGAACCGGCGCGGCTATGCGCCGCTCACGCTCTGCCGCGGCTGCGGGCACCGGATGCGCTGTCCGAATTGCAGCGCCTGGCTGGTCGAACACCGGAGCGGCAAGGAAGCACGACTGCGCTGTCACCATTGCGGTTTCGCCGCTCCCCTGCCGAAGCATTGCCCCAACTGCCAAGCGGAAGCGAAATTCGCCGCCTGCGGCCCCGGCATCGAGCGGCTGGCCGACGAAGCGCGCGCGGCGTTTCC
>MIAC01000195.1:2708-3242 GCA_001830475.1 Rhodospirillales bacterium RIFCSPLOWO2_12_FULL_67_15 | reverse complement strand
CGCCGCCGAACTCGTCCGCCGCGTCGAGATGGGCGAGATCGACCTGCTCATCGGCACCCAGATCGTCGCCAAGGGCTATCACTTTCCCAAGCTCACCCTGGTCGGCGTGGTCGACGCGGATTTGGGCCTCGCCGGCGGGGATTTGCGCGCCGCCGAGCGGACCTACCAGCTTCTCTACCAGGTCGCGGGCCGGGCCGGACGAGGTGAACGACCAGGGAGAGTCCTTCTCCAAACCTACATGCCCGAGCACCCGGTGATGGCGGCGCTCGCGGCCACGGAGCGCGATCGCTTTCTCGAAGCCGAGACCGAGGCCCGGCGCGAGGCCGCCATGCCGCCGTTCGCGCGTCTCGTCGCCCTGATCGTGTCGGGAAAAAAGGAAGCCGAGGTCGAGCGGGCGGCACGCGTGCTGGCCCGGGCCGCGCCGCGCGCGGAAGGCGTTCGGGTGCTGGGACCCGCGCCGGCGCCGTTGGCGTTGCTGCGCGGGCGGCACCGGCGGCGTTTTCTCCTCAAGGCGCCCCGCGCGCTGGCGGTGCA
>MIAC01000195.1:445-2527 GCA_001830475.1 Rhodospirillales bacterium RIFCSPLOWO2_12_FULL_67_15 | reverse complement strand
AATCTGTGCGTCGCGATCGGTCCTTCGAGGGGGAGACGGCGCTTCGCGGCGAAGATCGGCGCGCGGATGGCATAATCATTGAAAATGCCGCAAGGGGAATGTATCTTATCCTTACATCCTTACTGGAGGAATTCGACATGCTCGCCAAGTTGACCGCCAAGAACCAATTGACCCTGCCGAAGGCGGTGTTGTCGTCCTACCGGGGCACCGAGTATTTCGACGTGACCGAGGACAACGGGCGCATCGTGCTGACGCCCGTGCGCCTCAATCGCGCCGATGCCGTGCGCGCCAAGCTGGCCGATCTTGGTTTCACCGAGAGCGACGTGGCGCAAGCCATGGCCTGGGCGCGCAAGAGGCCGCGCAAGGCCGGATGACCCAACCGCGCGTTGTTCTCGACACCAACGTTTTGCTTTCGGCCCTGTTGTTCCACGCGGGGTCGCTCGCGTGGCTGCGCCAGGCATGGCGGTCGGAAACCATCCGCCCGCTGGCCAGCCGTGACACCACGGCCGAACTGATCCGGGTTCTGTCGTATCCGAAGTTCCGCCTGACCGCCGACGAGCGCGAAGACCTGCTGGGCGATTATCTCCCCTGGTGCGAAACCGTCAGGGTGCCGAAGCGGACCAAGGTTCCCCGCTGCCGCGATCCCTTCGACCGCCCGTTCCTGGAACTGGCGCTGGCGGCTAAGGCCAACGCATTGTTGACCGGCGACAAGGATTTGCTGGCCCTGGCAGGCGCGTTCGCCGTGCCGATCCTGGCGCCGGCTGCGTTCCGGAATCGAATCGGCCGCTAATGCGCGCCGCCGGGTGTTCGGGGTGGACCGCCGCCGCGCGTTCGACGCGGCCGGTGGCGGCCGGCGTTGGGAGCAAGCGAGGACCGTCGATTCGCTAAACGCGGCGATCCTGACTCGCCAAAACCCGGCTTTCGCGCGCCGTCCGGGTGCAGGCGGACGTGGACCCCTATAGTTGTCTCTGACCGGTCCGGTGTCCGGCCCCAACTTCCGCTTGCCCCCGGACAAGGGCTTGAAAAAACGATATCTTCCGGGACGGAAAAGCGTTCGTATTCGCGGCAAGTCAGGTTGCAACGCGGGGACCCCCGTGCTAGAGAACGCACCGCCTTGGCCTGCGGGAATTTCCCGATTTTCCGGCCTTCGGCGCGATCGTTTTCTCGCGTTTTCTCGTCTGCTTTGAGGTCAGCCGCGTGTCATCCAGTGCTCCAGGGGCGACAGGGCTCGCCGCCCGCTATGCCGCCGCGTTGTTCGATTTGGCGGAGGAAAAGGGCAAGCTCGATCGGGTGGCCGAAGATCTCGGCCGGCTCGGCGGCTTGGTCGAGGAAAGCGCGGATTTGCGCCGCCTGATCCGCTCGCCGCTGCTCTCGCGCGAGGACCAGCACTTCGGACTCGACGCGGTGATGGCGGAAGCCGGCATCGGCCCGCTGACCCGCAACTTCGTCGCCCTCGCCGGCCGCAACCGCCGGCTCGCCCAGCTGCCCGACATGATCGCCGCTTTCCGCGCCAAGCTCGCCCGGCGCGCGGGCGAGATCACCGCCGAGGTCGCCTCGGCCAAGCCGCTCTCGAAGACCCAAACCGACGCGCTCGCCGGCCAGCTCAAGACGGCGCTCGGCGCCAAGGTCGTCCTCCACGCCAGCGTGGATCCCGCCCTGCTCGGCGGACTGGTCGTCAAGGTCGGCTCGCGCATGGTCGACAGCTCGCTCCGCTCGCGGCTCGCCCGCATGCGCCTGGCCATGAAAGGAACCGCCTGATGGACATCCGCGCCGCCGAAATCTCCGCCATTCTCAAGGATCGGATCGCCAACTTCGGCGCCGAAACCGAGGTCGCCGAAGTGGGTCAGGTCTTGAGCGTCGGCGACGGCATCGCCCGCATCTACGGCCTCGACAGCGTCCAGGCCGGCGAGATGGTCGAGTTTCCCGGCGGCATCAAGGGCATGGCGCTGAACCTGGAGGAGGACAACGTCGGCGTCGTCATCTTCGGCGACGACCGCACCATCCGCGAGGGCGATATGGTCAAGCGCACCGGCGCGATCGTCGACGTGCCGGTCGGCAAGGAACTTCTCGGGCGCGTCGTCG
>MIAC01000195.1:0-326 GCA_001830475.1 Rhodospirillales bacterium RIFCSPLOWO2_12_FULL_67_15 | reverse complement strand
CCGATGCAGACCGGCTTGAAGGCGATCGACAGCCTGATCCCGATCGGCCGCGGCCAGCGCGAGCTGATCATCGGCGACCGCCAGACCGGCAAGACCGCGATCATCATCGACACCATCATCAACCAGAAGAAGATCAACGAATCCGGCGACGAGAAAGCCAAGCTCTACTGCGTCTACGTCGCCATCGGCCAGAAACGCTCCACCGTCGCCCAACTGGTCAAGACGCTGGAGGACAACGACGCGCTCAAGTATACGATCGTGGTCGCCGCGACCGCGTCCGATCCCGCGCCGCTGCAGTTCCTCGCCCCCTACACCGGCTGCGCCAT
>MIAC01000194.1:8029-8640 GCA_001830475.1 Rhodospirillales bacterium RIFCSPLOWO2_12_FULL_67_15 | reverse complement strand
AGGCGCGAGCGCGCTCCAACGCCGCGTCGCCCAACTCCTGGGCGATGGCGCGTATCCGGAAATAACGTTCTTCCTGGGGGCCGAGCACGATAGCGATAGCCTGGTCGCTCTTGCCGTCGTAGACCAGCGGAATGATCTGGCTGTCGCGCGTCTGGGCGAACGCCTCGCGTAGGGCTTTGAGCTCCTCGAGTTTTCCGACCAGACGCGGATCGTTGCGGTTGCGCGCCAGGAGGTGTTGCGTAACCTCGGCAACTTCCTTGCTACGCCGCTTGATCTCTTCGTGCCGGAGTTCCTGATCGGACCGTTTGGTCACCAGCATCATGTTGAGCAGAGCCGCCCGTACCCCGTTTTCGTCCGTGCGGAGGTTGAGCAGGTCCACGGCATTGGCGAAATCCCGCTGATAAAGGGTTTTCTGGGACGCCTGGATGGTCGTGATCCCCGTGTAGGCGGTCGCGATTGCAGCCGCGAGAAAGACGATCATCAATCCAAACCCGACAAAGAGCTTGCCTCGCGTCGTAAGGTCGAGAAACCACTTCATGGCTCGTTCTCCCTGTATGCGTTGCGCCAGTCCTCAGCCGGGGACCTGTTCCTCGACGACGATGCGCTTGTCC
>MIAC01000194.1:7482-8013 GCA_001830475.1 Rhodospirillales bacterium RIFCSPLOWO2_12_FULL_67_15 | reverse complement strand
CATCGAAGATCGTCGTGCGATCGGGGGTTACGCCCTTGAGGTAATCCTCCCGCAGCCCCGTGAGCGTGGGAAGCGAAGGCTGGACGTCGGCGAGCGGAATGGACCGCACGCCGACGATAGCGTCCGCCAAAATGCCGAAAAGCATGCTGTCCGACCGAAGCACAATGACCTTGTTGAGATCAGTCAGCCCCTTCTCCGGAAGATCGAAGAACTTCTTGATGTCGATAACCGGGAGTATCTCGCCGCGCACGTTGACAATGCCGAGGACGAAAGCTGGCGTGCACGGCAGCGGCGTCAAGTTTTCCAGGGGATAGACTTCCCGGACGTGACGCGACTCGATGGCATAGCGCTCGTGGGCGAGGAGGAATTCCACGACCTCGAGATGCGCGTCGGCGGCTTGCGCCGGCTTGGGCTCCCGGGCGAGCGCCTCCGCCCTTGCCTTCAGGATACGCTTCGTCTCTTCGGGGGACGGAGCCCAGACGCGTTCGATCGCGGCGCGGGCGACTTCCAGCCGCCGCTCGACCTCGCGCC
>MIAC01000194.1:5654-7373 GCA_001830475.1 Rhodospirillales bacterium RIFCSPLOWO2_12_FULL_67_15 | reverse complement strand
CGATGCGATGATCTCGCCGAGCCGGCCGGCGGTCAGTCCTTCCGATTCCGGGAGGGGCTCCTCTCGCGGATGAGCCTTGAGCAGGACGGACGCGGTTTCGAAATGCCGCCCCGCGTCCCGCTGTCGCCCCTGCGACAGGCGAATGTTGCCGAGGGCGAAATGGGCGAGGGCAAAATCCGGATCGAGATAGAGCGCGCGCGTCAGCGAACGGACGGCGACGGCGCTTTGTCCCCGTTCCTGCTCGACGACGGCGAGAAGGTAATGGGCGGCCGGATCGAGCTTGTCGGCGGCAATCGCTTTCTCGCACCACTCGGCCGCTTCGGCGAGCCTGCCCTGATTGGCGCAAGTCCGCGCCCTACGGCACAGTCTCTCGCGCTCGCTCTCCTCCGGCTGCGGCTCCGGCAGCGGCGTGGCCTCCGTTTCTTGCCGCACGGCCTTCGGCGGACCGGGCCCCGCCGCGTCCCAAACCGGAGGCTGCGGCGACAGGATCGGCTCGAACGGGGGCAAAACTTCCGGCAATGGGGTGAATGCCGGGGCCGCGTCCCTGGCGGCGAATTGCGGTTCCGCGCCCGCGCTCTTGCGGTAAAGGACCGCGCCGGGAAACTCGACGGTCGCGAACCGGGAGAACAGGAGATTGGAGGTTTCCGTCGGGCTGACGACGAGCCACCCGCCGTCGACGAGGCATTGATAGAGGTTGTCGACGACTTTCCGCGCCCGCGCCGCAGTGAAATACATCAGGACGTTCCGGCAGAAAATCACGTCCATCGCATTGGTGTTGTTGGAGAGCGAGGGATAGATGTCCTCGGCGAGATTGAGATAGGAGGGGGTCACTCTTTTGCGGATATGCGGATCTATCTCGAAGCGGCCGTTCTTTCGTTTCTTGAAGTAACGCTCCCGAAGCCATGCCGGCGTGTCGCGAAACGACCATTCGCTGTACAGACCGTCCGCCGCCTTGCGGAGGAACTCCGGGTTGATGTCGGTGGCCAGGATAGTGACATTCCATCTCTCGAAATCCGGGATCAGCCGATCCAGGAGAATGGCGAGCGAATAGGGCTCTTCGCCTGTGCAGCAGCCGGCGCTCCAGACGCGCAGCCGCCGCTCCGCACCGGCACGGGCGCGGAGCAGTTCGGGAAATATCCGCTCCTCGAGGATTTCGAAGCTCTTCTTTTCTCGGAGAAAATAGGTTTCGCCCACCGTCAGGTGACTGGCGAGAATCTCGATCTGGTTTCGCGTGAGCGGCGCGGACAGCAGCCGTTGCACGCAAGATTCCGCGTCCGGCGCGCCGAACGCGGGCGCGGCGGCGGCGATCCTCCGCGCGAGATCGCTCCAGCGTTCCTTCGGGAAATGCAGGCCGATCTGCTGGGCAAGAAAGTCGCTCAGACGGGCTACGAGGGGATCGGGGAGGGCGGGCTGCATCTTGCGGTATCAGGCGGGCGACAACGCCTGCTCCAGTTGTCCTTCCTCTTCCAGCGAAAGAAACTGGTCCAGGTTGTGGATGAGGATCAGCCCGTCCTTGAGTTTTGCGACGCCCTCGATATAGCCCACGTTGGGAACGATCCTTTCCGTCTCGACGATCTCTTCTGCCGGGTATTCGAGGACCCCGCTCACCGCGTCCGCCACCAATGCCACCGGCCGCCGCGTCGTGTGCGCGAGGACAAGCCGGTCGGTCAGGGATGGCGCGGGCCGTTCCGGTAGGCCGAACCGCCGGCGCATGTTGAC
>MIAC01000194.1:4259-5573 GCA_001830475.1 Rhodospirillales bacterium RIFCSPLOWO2_12_FULL_67_15 | reverse complement strand
GCGCGCCACCCGGTCCACCGCGGACAGGCGAAGCGCGTAGCGTTGATCGTCCAGAGCGAAGACAACGAGTTGACTTGTTCTGTCCATTTCGGTTTCCGGAATGGACGCCCAGTCAATATTTACGACTTAGCCGGCGGGCGCTTGGGTTTCAACCCCAGTTGGCGTCTCAATCGCTAGGATATAGGCGATTGATAGTCATTCGCGTTATAATAGTGTGACTTACCTTTGAATGGCAATATCTTGAATCGATGGATCGGATAGAAGCAGCCGGCTCTCCCTTGCCCTGCTCATCAATCAATATTCGCTTATAGGCGGAGCCTGTTCTGGATATACCCCCTCCGCCTTTTTCTGCTTGGAGATCCTGCTTGGCGACATGCCGTCCGGCTTTCAGTCTTGTTCAATACGGGACGCCACGGCTCGGCGGGCAAAGTTAAAGAATAGTCAACGCATTCAGCTAGGATTCACTGTGCGATGCTCGTTTTTGGTTCGATCCTGGCTCCTCGCACCTAACAATGGCCGCTTCAAACTTTCACTGCCCATGGTGTTGAAGAAGCGGAGAAGGTTTGACCCCAGTTCCCTTCCCTCCGCCATTTCCGCTGTCAATGACGTTCACTGCCCGACTGCCTCTCAATGCGCGAGCGGCATGAAATCCGAGCTTCCCCGGTCGGTCGTCCGAACTACCTGCATTCGTCGAGGAGCCCGTTGGAGGCCGGTTTCTTTCTGCAACGGGCTATTGTCCAAGTTCAGGGATGCGACCAAGAGGCGGAATACTCACGCTCAAATCGGTAAGATTCAGGGAGGAGACCAATGACGACCTGGGGACTTAATCAGACGTTCCCTAAGGTTGTCGGCGCGTCTTTATAGTTGCCCGCCCCCCGGCGAGTCCTTTATTGACGCGCCTACCGGCGAGTTCTTTATTGGCGCGCCTACCGGCGAGTTCTTTATTGGCGCGCCTACCGGCGCGACCGCCGGTGCCGGGCGAGCAGTTCGTCGCGGCGGCGGATCATGGCCTCGACCGAGCCGAGCGCGGCCGCGGCCTCGCACTCGGCGCGGAAGCGGCGGGTTTCCTCGAACCGCTCGCCCGCCTTGGCGCATTCGCGCATCACACCTTGCAGCGCCGCGCAGGCGTTTTGCAGATGTTGGGCCGCCGCGCCGCCCGCGGCCGCGATCCCGGCGAGGCCTTCAATTGTCGCCTCGTGGCCGCGGAGGGCGCGGGCCAGCAGAAGCCGCTCGTAGGGAACGAGATCGCCTTTGCCGCGCATCTATCTAAGGACTCCTGATTCCCCGGTCAGCGCGCCCGTCAATTGCCGGGCA
>MIAC01000194.1:3265-4202 GCA_001830475.1 Rhodospirillales bacterium RIFCSPLOWO2_12_FULL_67_15 | reverse complement strand
TCAAGGCGCCGGTCATGTGCGGCGGCGGCTTTGCTTCGACGGCGATCGAATCGCGCTTCGGATAAAGCGGAATGACGACCGCGCGGGCGTGCAGATGCAAGGGAGGGACCGGAGTCCCTTGGCCCCGCCCGTAAATCGGATCGCCGACCACGGGACAGCCGAGCGCGGCGCAATGGACCCGCACCTGGTGGGTGCGCCCGGTGCGCGGACGCAACTCCAGCCAAGCAAGTCCGTCGGCCTCGCTGAGGACGCGATAGTCGGTCACGGCGGTTGCGCCGCCGGCGTGCGTTTCCATCCGCCAGCCGGCGCCGCGCTCGGATTTCTTGCGCAAGGGAGCCTCGATCCGGCCTTCGCGAAGCAAAGGCCGGCCGACGGTCACGGCCCAATAGATTTTTTCGACCCGCCCCGCGGCGAACAACCGCCCAAGCTTGCGCAGCGCCTTGCGGTGCCGCCCGAGCACGAGGCAGCCCGAGGTGTCGCGATCGAGCCGGTGCGCGAGCGCGGGCGGGCGCGGCAGCTCGAACCGGAGCTGGGCGAACCAATCCTCGAGACTCCGATCCCCGCCCGGGCCGGCATGAACCGGAATCCCGGCCGGCTTGTCGAGCACCAGCATCATCGGATCGCGATAGAGCACCCGGTCGCGCATGCGACAAAATCCATAATCCCGGCGGCGAATCCTGCGACCGGTTTTTGGTTTGGGCGGCCTGCGCCGCCGGGCGCGAATATCCATGATTTCACCCTAGAGCATGATCTTCCCATATGGAACCGCCTGCGCCGGAGGGATTTTGCGTCGCGGGCAGGAGCAGGACGAAGCGCGTAGCCCGGCCTACGCGCGAGCCCTGCGACCTGCCTTCGCCGAAGCGAAGCTGCTTCGGCTTCGCGCAGGCAGGCGAACCCGCGCCGCAAAAGTCCCCGGCCCTGCGGGTTGCGCCTTGGC
>MIAC01000194.1:577-3235 GCA_001830475.1 Rhodospirillales bacterium RIFCSPLOWO2_12_FULL_67_15 | reverse complement strand
ATGCTTTGGCATCGCCCTTCGCGCCGCGCCTGGCGGATCGCCACGCCACGGCGCAACGCAGGCGATCCCATATGGGAAGATCATGCTCTGCCATCCGAGAGCGACGGCGAAAATGCCGCTCTGGCCGGAAGCCCCGGCAACGCCTAGGATGCCGCGCAAATGGAGCTTCGCTAATGCCTACCCTCTACGTCGCCCGCAGCAAGGGCCTTTCCGAATGGGCCGGCGACGTGGGCCTGACCCAGCACGTCTTCAAGCTCGGCGTCGCCGCGACCTCGGGCAAAGAGGCGGTGAAGACGCTCAACGACGAACGCGTCGCCGGGCAGGACGACTGGGCGCTGTTGCAGGAGAAGGATGCCGGGGCGTTGACCGAGGAACAGGCGCTCGCCCGTCTCGCCGCCAAGGAAAAGACGGTGGACCCGGCGCTCTATCCCCGCCTCAAGGGCGAGAGTGGCGTGTTCAAGGTCAAGCCCGCCAACGTCGAGAATTACATCATCGTGAAACGCGCGCTGGCGAACGAGGAAAGCTTGGCGGTCAAGGTGACGAACGCCGAGATCGCAGCCTATCTGATCGAAAACGCGCTGCGCTGATAAAGGCGAATTCATGGACGACCCCGACGACAAGCCCCGGCACGGCGACAAGCCCCGGCGCTTCGGCAAGAAGCGTTTCCTCAAGAACCGCCCGCGCGGCGGCGAATCCCGCCGCGCAAATCATGTTGCGCCCCTACCGGGGCGCGCGGGCGAAGAGAAATACCGGCCGCGCGGCGCGCGCGAGTCCGGACGCGACGGCGAATCCCGCGAAGCCGGCGGCGGTGCCGAGCGCCCCTTCCGCAAATTCGAGGGGCGCGCGGCCGAAGGCGGTTTTCGCAAGGATTTTCGTTCCCGCGGCGGCAAAAATTGGCCGCGCAAAGAACGCGGCGGCGGCGGGTGGCGCGGCGGGGCCCATCGCCCGCGCGGCGACGAATTCGTCCATCAGCGCGATCTCGTCCGCATCGCTGGCAGTAAAGCGGTCAAAGCGCTCTTCGCCCATGCGCCGGACCGGGTCGAGCGGCTTTTCTTCAGCCGCGAGATGAAGGAGGAAACCGTCGGCTACTGCCGGGTGCTGGCCAAGGCGCGCAGGGTGTTCCGTGAAGCCGCGCCCGAGGAGCTCGCCCGCGTCGCCGGGACGCCCATGCACGGCGGCATCGTCGCGGTGGCGCGGCCGAAGCCGGTTCGCGCCTTCGATCCGGCGGAAGCCGCGCGGTGGGCGGCGGCGGCGCGGCTGTTGCCGATCCTGCACGGGGTGGCCAACCCGCACAATCTCGGCGCCATCGCGCGCACGGCGGCGTTCCTGGGGCTTCCCCGGCTGGTGCTCACCGACCATCCGGCGCAAGCCGGGCTCTCGGACGCCGCGCTCCGCGTCGCCGAGGGCGGATTCGAGATCCTCGACGTCTACCGGGCGGCGAACTTGGCCGATACCTTGCGCCGGCTCAAGGAGAGCCATCGCGTTCTCGGCGCCGCGCCAGGGCGCGGGCTGACGCCTGAGCGGATTCCCCGCGACCGCCCGATCGCGCTCGTTTTCGGCAACGAAGAGCAAGGTCTCGACGCTGCGACGCTCGCCGCCTGCGACGAGGCCGTGACGATCCCGGGCGCGGGCGCGGGCCCAGGGGGAAGCGGCGTGCAATCCCTCAACGTCTCCGTCGCCGCGGGAATATTGCTCTACATGCTCAAGCCGCCGGCAGAGTCACGCTGACGCGGAGGCCCCCTTCGGGGCGATTGGCGAGCGCGACGGTGCCGCCGTGGGCGAGGATCGCCGAACGCGCCAGCGCCAACCCGAGGCCGGTTCCGCCGGTTTCGCGCGAGCGCGAGCTTTCGAGGCGGTAGAACGGCCGGAAGACGTTTTCCCGCTCGATGTCGGGAATGCCGGGCCCGTCGTCGTCCACCGTGGCTTCGATCCGGCCGGACTTCTCGGCGAGCGCGACCCGCGCCGCTCCGCCGTAGCGCCAGGCGTTGTCGAGGAGATTGGCGAAAGCCCGTTTCAAGGCGAGCGCGTCGCCGGAAACGACGCGCGAATCGGGCCCGGCATACGCGGCCTCGAGCCCGCGCGCCGTGCCGTCCGCGACCAGGTCCCGAAGCAGGCTGGCGAGGTCTACCGGCGCCCGCGGCTTAGGCTCCGCATCGTCGCGGGCGAAGGCGAGGGTGGCGGAAACCATCGTTTCCATTTCGTCGAGATCGGCGAGCGTTTTGTCGCGGGCGGGGCCGTCTTCCATCAACTCGGCGCGGAGCCTGAGCCGCGTGATCGGCGTACGCAGGTCGTGGCTGATCGCGGCGACCATGCGGGTGCGATCCTCGACGAAGCGGCGGATGCGCGCGCGCATGTCGTTGAAGGCCTGGGCCGCGTCGCGCACCTCGCGCGGACCGGTTTCCGCAAGCGGCGGGGCGTTGGCGTCGGCACTCAAGCTTCGCGACGCGGCCGCGAACGCCTTCAACGGCCCCGTCGCTCGCCGCACCGCCCAGACCGATAGCCCGAGCGCCAGCGCCGTCAGAACCAGGAACGAGAATCCGAAGCGCGGCGCCCAGAGCGATTCGCCGGCCTCCAGCGGCAGCGTCAGGTTGAGCCAGCGCCCGTCGGCGAATCCGACCGACACCCACACCGCGACCCGGTCCGGCGCGCCGCGCACGG
>MIAC01000194.1:0-545 GCA_001830475.1 Rhodospirillales bacterium RIFCSPLOWO2_12_FULL_67_15 | reverse complement strand
CCCTGCATCCGTCCCATCATCGGCATCCGCTCTCCCGGGCTTGCTCCGGAGCCTTCTCCTGGACCGAAACCGGGCGCATGCAACGCGAACGGCCGCTCCGTTCCGGAGCCGCCAGCGACGGCGACGCGCACGTTCACTTCTTCGCCGAGGCGGCGCTTGAGCCGCTCGCGCAGGATACGGGCCAGCCGCGTGTCGCTTTCGACCGCGACCAGGGCCCGGGCCGACCAGGCGAACCTGAGCTCCGGCCCGCCGAGAAGCCGGGCGGCGCGCAACTCGTCGCGGCTTTCGGCGTCGCGCGCCGCTTCCGCCACCGAGGCCAAGCGCTCGCTCGCCTCGCGCCCCGAGAGCGCGAGAAGCGTTTCAAACCGGTTGCCGCTGTAGAGATAGAGCGCCACGGCGTGCGAAAGCAGCAGCCCGACCACCAGCGCCAGCACGGTCCGGCCGACGATGCTGTCGGGAAGCAGGCGGTTGAGAAATTTTTTCACGGCCGTTCTCCGTTCACGACCGCTCGATCGGCGCGGCGAGAACGTAGCCGCCGCCGCGGA
>MIAC01000193.1:653-1570 GCA_001830475.1 Rhodospirillales bacterium RIFCSPLOWO2_12_FULL_67_15 | reverse complement strand
TCCAATGCCGTTTCATCTGATCGAACATCTCGTCGGAGACGTCGTTGGGCTGGGAGGCCGCCGCGATCGCAAAGTCGAGCGCGATGCGTTCCTTTTCATCAAACAGGACACTCGTGCGGTATTCCCACACTGCCTCAAGCTTCTTCTCATCGATGCCGAGCCGGAGCGACGCTCCGGCGGTATGTGCCGTTCAGTAGTGGCAGCCGTGGGCTTTGCTCGCGACGTGCGCAACCAGGCGCTTGAAGCCGAGATCCACCTCGCTCTGAGGATCCCATACTGCGGCAGAAAGCTGCGCGAGCGCCTGCACGAGTTTGGGTTTCCTCTGCATGATAAGCGCGCTGTTGGGCACGAACCCCAGCGACTTCACATAAACATCGAAGGATTCCCTGAGTTCAGGCATGCGGTCGACAGGCAATGGCGTCAGGCGTGGCGTGGGTTTCGCGGATAGGCTCACTCGAATCTCCGGTGGTGGAATGTCGTGGAAACGAACCGCAGCGATACGGCCGGGCTAGGCCTCGCCGCGCGCGGGGTAGTTCTTGGAGATGACGAAGTCGACTCCCTGAAGTATCTCGTTGAAGTGCGGCCGCGCGAACGGCATGGTTGACACTGACCCCCAATAGAGGGTGCCGTCCGGCTTCACCAGGAACAACCCTGGCTCGGCGAACAACGCCGGTTCTTCCACGCCAGCCGAGGTCATGCCGCGGCCGGTCGAGACGTAGAGCCCCCATTGGCGCGCGACGTCGATCGATACGCCGTAACCGACCGTAAGATTGCCCAGACCCCACTTCGTCCGTGTTTCCTCGGCGCGCTCCCTGGTATCGGTGCTGGTAATGACGGTCAAGACGCCACGCTTGTTGAATTCGTCGATCATCCCGTTCAGTTCAGATGTGTACTTGCGGCACACCGGGCAATGCAGA
>MIAC01000193.1:0-478 GCA_001830475.1 Rhodospirillales bacterium RIFCSPLOWO2_12_FULL_67_15 | reverse complement strand
CACCGTAATCGGGCAAAGCACTGATCTTGTCCAGATGGTGGTGGCGTTCCCATTCAGGCAGATCGGAAAGTCTTGCCATGCTGCACTCCTTGTCTCTATCGGTCGAGGCAGCGCAGCATCACCGCCGCGATATCGTCGAGCGCGGCGCGGTCGGGCTTCGCCTTGCCGACCAGCCGCAGGCCCTGGATACCGGCGACCAGGAAACGCGCGAGCGCATCTACATCGGACGTCGCGTCGATCTCGCCGCGCACCCGCGCGTGCGCAAGTGCGTCGCGAAACGTGGCTTCAAGTCGGTCGAGGCTGCGGCGCACCCGGGTCGCTGCGGTGCGGTCCCCACGCGCGAGCTCGGCGGCACAATTGCCGATGAAACAGCCGCGCCGGCCGGGTCCGGCGACGATATCGTCAATGATCCGGCCCACGAATGCTGCGACAGCTTTCCGGATGGGGGGCCGGGCCAGCGCCGCGGCGATGCGGTGTA
>MIAC01000192.1 GCA_001830475.1 Rhodospirillales bacterium RIFCSPLOWO2_12_FULL_67_15 | reverse complement strand
AATTCATCCGCGAAAAGAAAAGCCCCGAGGGCATGAACTTCAAGCAATGGCAGGCGCTCTGCAAAGCCGAGATCGCCGCCGCCATCGCCGCCGCGGTCAAGGAGCAGACGCAGGGCGACGCCGCGCTCAAGCGCGTGCTGTTCACCGGCGCCGCCGCCCTGGTGACGGTCGGCTTCTGGGGCATGGCGGTCTCGCTCGGGCGCGCGGACTACCTGCTCGCCGGGGCGGTCTGCCTGGTCGCCGGGATCGTGTTCATGGGATTCGTCGGGGAGTGGAGTTTTTCCCGTTGGCGGAACAAGCGGCGCACGCGGGCGCGGATGGAAACGCTCGCCCGCGTCGGCGATCTGGATAAGCGCCTCAAGGCGCTGGAAAAGGAGCGCGAGACAGAACTCGAACGCGCGGGCAAGGGCAAAGCATGAAATGGGGCGCCGGGGCGGTTCACGCCGCCCGCGGCGCCCGGCGAAAGTTCAGGCTACGGACTCTAGTGTTTGGCCTTGACCGCGATCTTCTTGGTTTCGGTACGGGCCTCGACCGGCTTGGGCAGGACGATCTTGAGCACGCCCTTGTCGAACTCGGCGGCGATGTCCTTCTCCGCCACCTCGTAGGGCAGCCGGAAAGTGCGCTCGAACGCGCCATAGGCCCGCTCGACGACGCGGGTGTTCTCCTTCTTGCGCTCTTCCTCGACCTTCTTCTCGCCCTTGATGGTGAGAAGATCGCCGCTCAACGTCACCTCGACGTCCTTCTCGTCCACCCCGGGAAGCTCGGCGGTGATGCGGACCTCCTTCTCGGTCTCGCTCATGTCGATCTTGAAATCCGCCATCTCGCCGCCGCCCGGCCAACGCATCGGCGTCAACCGGCCGACGTCCTCGAAAGCCTTCTCCACCTCCTGGTGGAGACGGGCAAAGGGGTCATACCCCCGCCGCTTGGTAAGCAGCGAAGAACCACCCCATTCGAACGGGATCAGGGATTGGAACATGGTGTCCTCCTTCGCTTGTGCGGTGTTAAAGCTATCCTCGGAATCCAAGGGGATAGCCGCCCGCGATTCGTCACCAACACGTGACAAAACGAGAGCCCCTAGTCTTGCAATTGATATGGGACGGGCCGAACAACCCCGCAATGGGGGTGGAGGGATACAAGGCGTGCGGCGGGCTACCCCGGCAGTCTGGAATTCCAGAACACCCAGAGAACCCACGTGCCGAAGGCCAGCAGCCCAAGGGCGAAGGGCAACGTCGGGATTCCCTTTTCCTTGTCCGGAACCTCGCCTCGCCAATAAGCGTAAACGCCGTGCAGCCCGAACCCGACGCAAAGGAACCCGAGCGCGACGCCCGTGCCCCATCCGGTCCAGGTCGGTTCCCGCTCGCCGAGCCAGGCGAAGATATCGACGAAAGGTTCGGAAGTGGGCTTCGCCGGCGCGCCGGGCTCAGGCGGGGCAGGGGCGGATGCGCTGTTCACCGGATTTCAGGACGCGGTGCCCGGGATTGCGAAGGCGTAGATGAATCCGTAGGTCGGATAGACCCGCCGGCCCAGGGAATCGGAAGCCGCGTGCCAGACCCGTACCGCCGACCAGTCGTTGGCGGGCGAGACGTCCACGACCCGCACCGCGAGATCGACGCGGCCGCGCATCGCGCGCCTCGAGGCCCAGTTGGCGTGATCGACCACGATTTCTCGCCGGTTCACGACCTCGGCCACCACCGCGACGTGACCGCGCCGGAGCCGCTCCGTCCGGCGGAAGACCAGGATCGAACCGGCCTCGGGCTCCCGGCCCCGGTCGAGGCGCGACCTCGCGGCCTTGCCCCACCATGTCCAGGCGTCGCCCTGGAGCGGCACGTTGGTGATGTCGCGCGCGTATGGGACGCACTGAAGAAGCGACGCGGCTTCGAGCGGGGTCGAAATCAGACAGAGGGTCAGGGCGGCGGCGAACAACGAAGCCGGCGCGGAAATCGATCTAAGGAACCTCTGCAAAACCCCCAAACCGTCACCCCCGCGCAAGCGGGGGTCCACGCTTCTGAAAAAGCTGGATTCCCGCTTTCGCGGGAATGACGAAATTGACTTATGCGGACCTTCCCTAACCTGGCGCCAAGTCCTCATGAGCGTCTCCCTGTCAGGATCGTTCCCGGTTGTCCCGGTTTTTCGGTCTCCTCGTCTAGCAAAAGTCAGGCGCGGCAGGCAAGCGGTTTGGCCGGAAATCGCACCGGGCGAATCCCCGCGCGTCACAGGCTTTTGATCGGGCGTCGATTTCAAGGCCGGCGGGCTTGCTATAGACTTGTTCCAAGACGGCACCCGCTTTCGCGCTGTCGCGGACCCCGGCGAATAACTCTTGTCGCCGATTCCGGAGCCTGGATTCCCGTGATACCGACGCCCCACCTTTTGAGCCTCGCCACCGCCGTGCCGCCCTACCGGCTGCGCCAAGCGGACGTGGTCGCGTTCGCGCGCCGGCTGTTTGCCGAACGCCCGCGCGAGGACCTGGAGCGCCTGCTGCCGGTTTACGCCAATGCCGGGATCGAGACGCGCTATTCGTGCGTGCCGCTCGAATGGTACGAACAAGACCATGGTTGGGCGGAGAAGAACGACCTTTACGTCCGCCATGCCCTCGACTTGAGCGAGCAGGCGACGCGCGCCTGCCTCGAACGAGCCGCGCTCGGGGTCGAGGCGATCGACGCCATTGTCGTGGCGTCCACCTCCGGCATCGCGACGCCGAGCCTCGACGCTCGGCTCGCCGAGCGGCTGCCGTTGCGACGCGACGTGACGCGGCTGCCGATTTTCGGATTGGGCTGCGCCGGCGGGGTTTTGGGGCTGGCGCGCGCCGCCGCGCTCGCCCAGGCGATGCCGGGGGCGAAGGTATTGTTCGTGGTGGTCGAACTGTGCGGACTCACCTTCCGGCGCCGCGATCAGTCGAAAAGCAACGTGATCGCCTCGGCGTTGTTCGGCGACGGCGCGGCGGCGGCGTTGGTGTCGTGCGCGGGCGAGGGGCCACGCCTCGCCGCCTGGGGCGAGCACACCTGGCCCGCCTCGCTCGACATCATGGGCTGGCGGGTCGAGGACGACGGCCTCGGCGTGCTGTTCTCGCGCGACATTCCGACCCTCGTGCGCGACGGCTTCCGTCCGGCGCTCGACGGTTTTCTCGCCCGCCACGGGCTCGCGCTTGCCGACATCGATCATTTCCTCTGCCATCCGGGCGGCGCCAAGGTGATCGCCGCGCTCGAGGAGGCCGTGGGCGTGCAGCAGGGCGGGCTCGCGCTCGCGCGCGCGGTGCTCAAGGACTTCGGCAACATGTCGGCGGCGACCGTGCTGTTCGTGCTCGACCAGGCGCTCGCCAATGGTGCCGGCCGGCGCGGCCGCTCGCTGCTTTCGGCCGTCGGCCCCGGCTTCTCCGCCGGGTTCATGATCCTGGAAGCGGCGTGAGCGGCGGCGCCTTCCCGTGGCGCGACGTGATTTTGGCGCTCGTGGTCTTGGAGCGGCTTGCCGAGCTTTGGGTTGCGCGCGGCAACGCCGAGGCCCTGCGGGCCCGCGGCGGCATCGAGGTCGGCGCCGGGCATTACCCGCTGCTGGTCGCCCTCCACGTCGCCTGGCTGGCGGCGCTGATCCTGTTCGTGCCCAGGCACGCGCCGATCGACCTCGTCCTATTGGCGCTTTTCGCGCTGCTGATGGCCGGACGCGCGTGGGTTCTCGTCACCCTCGGAAGGTCATGGACCACGCGCATCGTCACGATTCCCGGCGAACCGC
>MIAC01000191.1:2034-2113 GCA_001830475.1 Rhodospirillales bacterium RIFCSPLOWO2_12_FULL_67_15 | reverse complement strand
ATCTTCGTGATTTCGGCGGTGTTCGCCTCGCTCGCGGGCAGCATTACGGCGCACTATTCGGGATTCATCACGCCCGGCA
>MIAC01000191.1:1668-1917 GCA_001830475.1 Rhodospirillales bacterium RIFCSPLOWO2_12_FULL_67_15 | reverse complement strand
CGGTGCTCAAGGAATACGAGATGGTGGTGTTCGGCGCGGTGATGGTCGCCACCATGGTGTTCCTGCCGCGCGGCTTCTTACCAAGTCTAGTTCTTGAACTGAAGAAAAAAAAGCAAAAATGATTGCGCCGCAACTGCGCGTCACCGCGGTGTCGAAGGCGTTCGGCGGCGTGCTCGCGGTGGACCAGGTGTCCTTCGACCTCGAGGCGGGCAAGGTGAACTCGATCATCGGCCCCAACGGCGCGGGCAA
>MIAC01000191.1:0-1579 GCA_001830475.1 Rhodospirillales bacterium RIFCSPLOWO2_12_FULL_67_15 | reverse complement strand
CGCACCTGCTCGCGGCGCGCGGCATGGCGCGCACCTTCCAGAACCTGCAGATCTTCTTCAACATGAGCGCGCTCGAGAACGTGATGGTCGGACGGCACCTGCGCGAACGCGCCGGCTGGTTCGCGGCGCTGCTGCGTTCCCGGCGCCTGACCGCGGGCGAGCGCGAAAGCCGGGACGAGGCCGCCGAACTGATGCGGTTCGTCGGCCTGGGCGATTACCTCGGCGCGGAGGCCGATGCGATGCCCTACGGCGCGCTCAAGCGCCTGGAGATTGCGCGCGCGCTGGGAGGCCGGCCGAAACTGCTGCTGCTCGACGAGCCCGCGGCGGGCCTCAACCAGACCGAGACGCAGGCGATCAACGCTCTGATAGTCCGCCTCGCGGATTCCGGCGTGACGGTGGTGCTGGTCGAGCACAATATGCGGCTGGTGATGGGCGTCTCGGACCACATCGTGGTGCTCGATTACGGCCGCAAGCTCTGCGAAGGCACGGCCGAACGGGTGCGCAACGATCCCAAGGTCATCGAGGCCTATCTGGGCAGCGCGGAGCTTGCGCAATGCTAGAGGTCGCCGCTCTGACCAGCCATTACGGGCGCATCCAGGCGCTCGCGGGCATCGATCTGAAGGTGGCGGACGGCGAGCTGGTGGCGCTGGTGGGCGCGAACGGCGCCGGCAAGACGACGCTGCTGCGCGCGATTTCCGGGGTTCAGCCTTATTCCGGAAAGATCATATACAACGGAAAAGACATCGGCGCGGTTTCGTCCGAACGGCGCGTCGGCCTCGGCATCGTGCAGGTGCCCGAGGGGCGGCAGGTCTTCGGCCCGCTTTCGGTGGAGGACAACCTGAGGCTCGGGGCCTACACCCGGACGCGCGCCGAGAGCGACGCCGAGCTCTAGCGGGTGTACGCGATGTTCCCTGCCCTGAAGGAACGGCGCCGCCAGGCCGCAGGGGTCCTGTCGGGCGGGCAGCAGCAGATGCTCGCCATGGGCCGCGGCCTGATGGCCAAACCCCGCCTGCTGCTGCTTGACGAGCCCTCGATGGGCCTCGCGCCACGGCTGGTGGAGGAGATCTTCGCCAAGGTGCGCGCGCTGAAGGAGGCGCGTACGACCATTTTCCTGGTGGATCAGAACGCGCGCGCCGCGCTTGCCGTGGCCGACCGCGGCTACGTGCTCGAGACCGGCCGGATCGTGCTGGCGGGCACGGGCAGCGAACTGCTCACCAATGAGCAGGTGCAGTCGGCCTACCTGGGCTTGTAGCGGCACATCTTTAACCTGGATCAAACCCGTTCCCAACCCCAAATGGTGAGATAGCACATGAAAACGACTCTTGCGGCGGGCACCGCCGCCAAACGCAAATACCGCATCGACCGGGAGCGCACCATCGATTTCATGGGCGAGCAGGCGCGCGTGTACGCCACGCCGATGCTGGTGCGCGACATCGAAGTGACCTGCCGCGAGTTCCTGCTCGAGCACCTCGACCCGGGCGAGGATTCGGTCGGAACGCGCGTCGAGATCGACCATCTCGCCGCGACGCTGCTCGGCATGGAGGTCGAGATCGGCGTCAGCGTCGCGGAAGTGAAGGGG
>MIAC01000190.1:3197-4465 GCA_001830475.1 Rhodospirillales bacterium RIFCSPLOWO2_12_FULL_67_15 | reverse complement strand
CGCGCGCTCTGGTACCAGGGAAAGACCAGGGAAAAGGCGGAGATGAGGAGGAAGAACAGCGACCACGGCCGGGTCACGAACGGGAGGAGAGTGTCTTCGCTCGCCAGCGCCCGCACCAGGTTGATTTCGGCCTGATCGCCGAGGACGACGCCGAGGATCATCGGCGTCAGGGGAAACTTGAAGACGTGCATCAGGTAGCCGAGCACGCCGAAACCGAACAGGACCCACACGTCCCACACGATGTTGTTGAGGGTGAACACGCCGACCGCGCAATAGAACAGCACCACGCCCGTGAGGCGATACATCGGCACCCGCGTCACGAGGACGAAGATGCGCAGGCACCCCGCCTGCAAGACGACCATGACGACGTGGGCGAGCAGATATGAAATCATGATGCCGTAGGCGAGGACCGGCTGGGTGCTGATGAAGGTCGGGCTCGGCGCGACGTTGTGCATGATCAGCGCCCCGAGCAGGATGGCGGTGACCACGTCGCCGGGAATGCCGAGCGCGATGGTGGTCATGATGTCGCCCCCGGCGGTGGCGTTGTTGGAAGCTTCCGAGGCGATGATGCCGTCGGGAATGCCGGTGCCGAACTTTTCCGGATATCCGGAGGCCTTCTTGACCTGGTCATAGGCGAGGATATTGGAAACCGAGGCGCCCGCCGCGGGCAGCACCCCGACAAACACCCCGGTCAGCGCGGCCAGCAAGGTCGCGCGCCATTTCCGGAAAATGATCCTGATCGCGTTCCAATGCTCGATGGCGACGTGGCGGTCGCGCTCGAGGACGAGCGGCCGGCGCGCGGCCTCGGTGTCGCGAACGTCCTTGAGCAATTGGCTGAAGGCGAACAGGCCGACCAGCACGGCGAGAAACGGAAAACCCTGTTGCAACGCCTCGACGCCGAAGGTGAAGCGGGCAATGCCCGCCGTCTGATCCTGGCCGACGCACGTCACGACCAGTCCGACCATGCCCGCGATCAGGCCCTTGACCATGTTCTCGCCGGCAAGGCTGGTGGTGATGGTGAGCGCGAAGATCATCAGGGCGAAGAAATCCCACGGTCCGAACTCGAGGCCGATGGTGGCGAGCACCGGCGCCACGGTCATCAGCAGCGAGGCGCTGACGATGCCGCCGAAGAAGGAGGCCCAGACGCCGAGTCCGAGCGCGAGCCCGGCCTGGCCCTTCTTCGCCATGGGGTAGCCGTCGAAGGTGGTGGCGATGGAGGCCGGCGTCCCCGGGATTCCGGTCAGAATCCCTGCGATCAGGCCGCCCGA
>MIAC01000190.1:0-3144 GCA_001830475.1 Rhodospirillales bacterium RIFCSPLOWO2_12_FULL_67_15 | reverse complement strand
TGCCGAAGGTGAAGGGCAGCGTCAGGATCACCGCCATGGTGATGGTGAATCCCGGGATCGCGCCCGCGATCAGGCCGGCGAAGACGCCGAGCGTAAGAAGAAAAAACGTACCCGGGGCGAGGATCGCGGCGAGGGCGGCGAGAACGTGTTCGGGCATGACCGTTTCGCGATCCGTCTAAATGTGGAAAATCCCGCCGGGCAGGATGACGCGCAAAGCAAAGGTGAAGACGGCCCACATGCCGCCGACGAAAAACACCGTAACCGCGGCGTTGATCGCCTGGGTCCTGAGGTCGTTCCAGCCGCCCAGCAGCGCGAACGTGGCGTAAACGAACAGAATCCCGCCGATCAGCATGCCGAAGATCGGCAGCGTGGCGAGGAACAGGATGAATAAAGCGAAGCAAGTAATCACGTTGCGATTGGCGGCGAGGAAGGCGCGCCAGACGAACGGTTCGCGCCGTTCCCGTCCGCCGCGCGCGAGCGACTGAACCAGGTAGACGAAGGAAAGAACGGCGAGCGTGCCGGCGACCGCGCGCGGCCAGGTGCGGATGCTGAAGTGGAAAAGCGGCGGCGATTGGAACGCGAACGTGGCGGCGAGCAAGACGCCGGAAAAAACCAGGAGCAGGGCGGCGATGATTATATCGGCGTTGAGGCGGCGCATGGCGCGCGAGCCTAGAGCAAGCTTCGTTCAGCTGGGATCGTCACCCCCGCGCGAGCGGGGGTCCATCTTTTTGAAAAAGCTGGATTCCCGCTTTCGCGGGAATGACAAGGTGAGCGCATTTAACCGCACCTCGCTGCGGCGGTTAAGCGCGGATCACTTCTTATAAAGGCCGATCTTGATCGCCAGGCGTTCGGAGTTGCCGTATTCCTTCTTCAGGAACTCGGCGTAGTCCTTGGCGCCCTTGAACTGGATCCACGTGCTGTGGCTGTCCATGACCTCCTTGACCTTGGGCGCCTGCATGGCGCGGCGGAAAAGGTCTTCGTAATAGGCGACGAGATCGGCGGACGCGCCCTTGGGCAGAACGACGCCGCGGGAGAGGCCGTAGACCACGTCCACGCCCTGCTCGCGCATGGTCTTGAGGTCGGGCATGATCGGATCGCGCTTCTCGGTGGCGATGCCGAGCGCCTTCATCTGGTTGTTCTTGACGTATTCCTTGGCGGTCAGGATGTTGCCTTCGCCGACATCGATGTTGTTGGCGAGCAGCGCGGTGTTGCGTTCGCGGGTGCCTTCGTAGGGCACGTACTTGAAGCTGATCTTGGCGGCGTCCTCGATCAACAACTGGAGGAACTGGCTGGTCGAGCCGGTGGTGACCCCGGCCTTGATCTGGCCCGGGTTCTTCTTGGCGTAGTCGATCATGCCGGCGAGGTCGTTGTAGGGCGTCTTGGTGCCGGCCGCCACCATCGAGGGCGTATAGGTGAGCAGCGCGACCGGCTGGAACACATCCCAGGTGAAGTCCACGCCGCCGGCGAGGAAGGTGGTGATCTGGCTGTCGTGCATGGCGAGCAGCGTGCAGCCGTCGGGCTTTGCCGCGCGCACTTCCCTGGCGCCTTTGTTGCCGCTTTGGCCGCCGATGTTGACCACCTGGAGCGGGGCCTTAGGCGCGAGCGCGTTGACCGCTTCGGCGACCGGGCGGAAGATCAGGTCGGTATCCCCGCCCGCGTTCCACGGCACGATCATGCGCACGGCGCGGCAGGGCAACTCGACGGCGAAAGCCGGCGCGGCCGACGCGGCCGCGAGCGCGCCGAAGACGGCGCCAAAAGCGAGATTCCAGTACGTGCGGAACATGGCTGATATCCTCCCCGTTACGTTAGTTTGAAGACGAACGATAGGGACCCACGGCCGTTTTGTCCACGGCCGGCGCGATTGCCGATCCCCTAATATGCAAAGGCACGTCCGGCGGAAATATTCAGGGTGTGGGCGTCGGGTCGGGCGAAGGCGCATCGGGGGGCGCGGGCGAAGGCGGATTCTGGAGCTCGGTGGCCATGCGTTCGAGCCGGCGGTAGGACAGCACCCCGAACGGCAGCGACGCGAGGTAGGTAATCCCGATCAGCGCCAGCGTCAGCCACGGCATGACGACGATGCCGGCGGCAAACAGTCCGATCAGCAACATCATCGGCAGGACCCACACGTTCCGGACCTTGAATTTCTTGAGCGAATAGGTGGGGATGCGGCTGACCATCAGGCCGGCGGCGACGATCAGGACCGTCGCCGTCAGGAGCGGATGGCGAAACCCCGTCTCGCCGATCACGAAGGAGAAGATCAAGGGCAGGATGGCGAGGCCCGCGCCCCCGGGCGAGGGCACGCCGCTGAAAAAGTTGAAGGCCCACGGCGGCAGGGTCGGCTCGTCGATGGCGACGTTGAAGCGGGCGAGCCGGAGCGCCGCGCACATGGCGTAGAGCAGCGCCGGCAACCAGCCGACCGCGCCTATCGCTTGTAGCGACCAGAGATAGACGACGATCCCGGGCGCGGCGCCGAAACAGAGAAAATCCGACAGGCTGTCGAGCTCGGCGCCGAACCGGCTCGAGCCCTTGAGCAGCCGGGCGATGTAGCCGTCGAGCCAATCGAACACGGCGGCGATGCAAATGGCGGCGACGGCGGCCTCCCATCGGCTCTGCACGGCGAAGGGAATCGCGGTCATGCCGGCGCAAAGCGCGAACAGGGTGAGCATGTTCGGGATCATCCGGTTGATGGACAAACCCTTGAAGCGCTGGCGGGGAATGCGGCGGCGGAACAGGGAGGGCATTTCAGTTCGCTCTTCCTTCGCGCCGGGGCTCGGTCGAGGCGGCATCGGCGAGCACGGATTCGCCCGCGATCATGGTCTGGCCCTCGGCGACCAGCGGCTCGACCCCTTCGGGGAGATAGACGTCGAGGCGGCTCCCGAACCGGATCATGCCGTAGCGCTGCCCGGCGGCGAGCGTCTGGCCCTCGGTCGCTTCGCACAGGATTCGGCGCGCGATCAGCCCGGCGATCTGAACGCAGGCGAGATCGCGCCCGTCGCCGAGGACGAGGCGGAGCGCGAGCCGCTCGTTGTCCTCGCTCGCCTTGTCGAGCGAAGCGTCGAAGAATTTGCCCGGCCGGTAGGCGAGCCGCGCCAGCGTGCCGGCGGCCGGCGCGCGGTTGACGTGGACATTGAACGCGTTCATGAA
>MIAC01000189.1:3693-4370 GCA_001830475.1 Rhodospirillales bacterium RIFCSPLOWO2_12_FULL_67_15 | reverse complement strand
GACCGGGCGGTCGGTCAGGTCGGGGCGCTTATGCCCGGCGTCCGGGTTGTCGGCCAGGAAGTCGAAGGCCCGGTAGGCTTCGTCCAGGAATTTTTCGGCGGTCCTGGGGTCCTCGTCCGCGATCTTCTCGATGATCGCCTCGATGTCCGCCTGGGCGGCCGGGGCGACGAGAAAGCGCGTCATGCCCGCGCGGCGGTGGCACGCAGTTTGCGCCGCGCGCGGCGGTGCGACGTAGCCCCGGGGATGCCCTCGCCGCGGTCAAGCTCGGCGAGGCCCCGGTCGATCCGCCGATTAAGCTCGTCGATCCGCCGGCGGCGCGCGTCGTCCATGTGGGCGAGCAGGCGGAGCGCCTCGCGCACCACCTCGCTCGCCGACGCGTAGAGGCCGGACTTCACTTTCTTCTCGACGATGCGCGCCAATTCGGGGGTGAGCGAGATGTTCATGGGATCGCCTGGGAGTTCCGCGCTATAACAAAGATTAGCAAATTCTAGCATAGCCTGAACCACGCGCAAGCCGCCGCGCCGAACAAAAAGGCCGGGCGCGAGGCCCGGCCTTGAAGTTTCGGCGGGAGGGAATCGATCGCCCTACGGCTTCTCGCCCAGCGTCAATCGCCGCTCGATGTCGTCGAGGCAGGGGATCAGCCCGGCGATGTCGTCGACCACGTAGTGGGCGCCGCA
>MIAC01000189.1:3352-3674 GCA_001830475.1 Rhodospirillales bacterium RIFCSPLOWO2_12_FULL_67_15 | reverse complement strand
GCCCGCTCGCGCCGCGTTTCCTGCTCGGCCGCGGGCAGCGCCTGCCATTCGTGGAGGGCCAACCCGACCTCGTTGCCCGAGACCGCGAAGCCGACCGTCCACATCCCGGCGTTGAGCCCTTCCTCGATGCCGGGGATGGTGTCGTCGACCTTGACGCAGGCTTCGACCGGCCACACCTGCAGGTCGATCATGTTCTTGAGGCACATGAACGGGTAGGGGCGCCCCGCCGGCACCTCCCCGGCCGAGACCGTGGCATCCGGCACGTAGCCCTGCCTCTCCGCGTCCTTCCGGTTGATCGCCATCATCTCGGGCAAATAGCCGG
>MIAC01000189.1:3153-3285 GCA_001830475.1 Rhodospirillales bacterium RIFCSPLOWO2_12_FULL_67_15 | reverse complement strand
CCGGGAGTAGTCGGACAGGCATTGCAGCTGCAAGGGCACGAACTCGGCGAACATCGCGTCGACGTCGCCGTCGTCGGGCAGGCGGTTGTGGGTTTCCAGCCAGCGCCGGCGCACGCTTTCGAGCTCGCTGAT
>MIAC01000189.1:2955-3101 GCA_001830475.1 Rhodospirillales bacterium RIFCSPLOWO2_12_FULL_67_15 | reverse complement strand
ATGGAGATCGGCACTCCTTTGCGCTTGTAGACCTCGACGAAGACCACCGCCGGCGCCATGCAGCCGAAATCCATGGTCGTGCCGGCCCAATCGAGAATCACGGCCCTGATCGGGCCCCGGTAGGAACGCCGGTAAACGAAAGTCAT
>MIAC01000189.1:0-2841 GCA_001830475.1 Rhodospirillales bacterium RIFCSPLOWO2_12_FULL_67_15 | reverse complement strand
GCGATGCCGAGGCGTGACAAAGCGTCGCGGACCTCCTTGGTCATTTCGATGTCCGCCTTGGAGGGCTTGACGTCCCCGCTCGGGTGGTTGTGGACCAGGATGATCGCGGTCGCGCCGAGCTCGAGCGCGCGCTTGACCACCTCGCGCGGATAAAGCGGCGTGTGGTCGACGGTGCCCCGTTGCTGGATTTCGTCGGCGATGAGCACGTTCTTGCGGTTGAGGAAGAGGACGCGGAACTGCTCGCGGGCCTCGCGCGCCATGCTGATGCGCAGGTAATCGGTCAACGCCTGCCAGGACGACAGGACGGGTTTTTCCATCGCTTCCTCGCGGGCGAGCCGCTCGGCCGCGGCGCGCACGGCGAGCAGCGCCGCCGCCGTCGTTTCGCCCGCGCCCGCGACTTCGCGGATCCGCGCGGGCTCGGCGGCGAGCGCGGCGGCGAACGAGCCGAAATGTTCGATCAGCCGCTTCGCCAAGGGCTTGGTGTCGGCGCGCGGATGCGCGAGATACAGCACCATCTCCAGCAGCTCGTAGTCGGCGAGCGCGTTCGCGCCGCCTTTGAGGAACCGCTCGCGCAGGCGCTGGCGATGGCCGTGATGTCCCGGTTTTTCCTTTCCGCCCGCCATGGTTCGGTTTCCATTTCCTCGTCATTCCCGCGCAAGCGGGAATCCATCGGCCGTGGACCCCCGCTTTCGCGGGGGTGACGGTCAAGAGTCAGGATAGGGCGGCCGGTGCCAGCCCTTGGGCGAGAGGGTGAAGACTTCGTAGCCGTCGGCGGTGACGGCGAGGGAATGTTCGAACTGGGCCGAGAGCGAGCGGTCGCGGGTCACCGCCGTCCAGCCGTCGTCGAGGATTTTCACCTCGAAGCGCCCGGCGTTGATCATCGGCTCGATGGTTAAGAACATGCCCTCGCGCAAAACCAGGCCTTCGCCCGGCTTGCCGAAGTGCATGACGTTGGGCGCGTCGTGGAACACCCGCCAGAGGCCGTGGCCGCAGAAGTCCCGGACCACGGACAAGCGCCGCGCCTCGGCGTGCGCCTGGATGGCGTGGCCGACGTCGCCCAGCGTCGCGCCGGGCGCGACCGTCTCGATCCCCTTCCACATCGCCTCGAAGGTCGCGTCCACCAGCCGCCTAGCCTTCACGCCCGGCTCGCCGGCGTAGAACATCCGGCTGGTGTCGCCGAACCAGCCGTCCAGGATCACGGTGATGTCGAGATTGACGATGTCGCCGTCGGCCAATTCCTTCGCCCCGGGAATGCCGTGGCAGACGACGTGGTTGACCGAGGTGCAGATCGACCTGGGAAAGCCGCGGTAGTTGAGCGGCGCCGGGATCGCGCCTGCGCCGAGGATGAATTCGTGGCAGAGGCGGTCGAGCGCGTCCGTCGTCACCCCGGGGGTCACGTGCGGGGCGATGAAGTCGAGCACCTCGGCGGCGAGCCGGCCCGCACGGCGCATCCCGGCGAAATCCTCGGGCGCGTGAATCTTGACGTGGCGGGGGGCGCGGTGCGCGCTTTGCCGTTCGCCGAAATCCATGTTGTTGTTCATCGGCGCATTATGCCGCAACCGGGGGAACGGCTAAAGCCGGATCGCGAGCGGTTGCGCGACGCGGATTTCGCGGGAACTCAGGCGGCAGCCGTAGCAGAGCACCTCGACCCCGCTGTCCACGGCGCGGGCGAGCCCCTTGGCGTAAGCGGGATCGATGTCGGCGGCCGGGGCGAAGGCAAGGGCATCCGAGCGCTGGACCAGGAATAACATCACCGCGCGTCCGCCTTTTTCCGATATTTTGGAAAGCTCAACCAGATGCTTGGCGCCCCGCGCAGTGACGGAATCGGGAAACTCCGCCGGGGCGGAGCGGGCGAGATCGCGCTTCATGGTCACGTTCTTGACCTCGACGTAGCAGGGCGGACGTTTCGGGCCTTCGAGCAGGAGATCGACGCGCGAATTCGTTCCGTAGCGTACCTCGCGGCGCAAATTGGCGTAGCCGGCGAGCTCGGGGATGGCGTCTTCGCCGATCGCTTCCTCGACCAGCCGGTTGGGATGCGCGGTGTTGATGCCGACGAGCGTGCGTGCGACCCGGATCAGCTCCCAGGTGTAGCGGAGCTTGCGCGAAGGGTTGGGGGACTCCGAGAGCCACACCTCCGCGCCGGCCGCGTTGACGCTCAGCATCGAGCCCGGGTTGGCGCAATGCGCCGTCACCAATGCCCCGCTTTCGAGCGCGACGTCGGCGAGGAAGCGCTGGTAGCGCTTGATCAGCGTTCCTCGGATGAGCGGCGTCGGGAATTTCATCGCTTTCTCCCGTAGCCCCGGGCAAGCCGCGCGTATGCGGCGCGACCCGGGGTCCATTCCACTTCCGGAGCGATGGACCCCCGCTTGCGCGGGGGTGATGAAAAAGCAATACGGCAGAGCGGGAATTTCATCGCGCCGGGTCGTTCTCGGGTTTGGGCCCGAGCGCCTGGGCGAGGCTCGCCGTGGCGCTGCCCGGCCGCAAGGGTTTCTGTTGGCCGGGATGGGGCGCCCAGGCGGTGAGGAAGACGATCTGAAAGGTCGCGCTCACGCGGCCGTCGGCTCCGGCGAAGGCGCGAACGTAGCGCTCGTTCGCGGCGGCGAAGAGGCCGCGGCGCGAAAACCCGGAACGCCGCCCGGCGACGGCGTTGCCTTCGCCCATGCCGCGCAAATCCCGCATCAGGCGAAGCGGATCGGCGTAGGAAACGGGGATGATATCCGCGTCCACCACCGGGAGCGCGAAGCCCGCGCGCTGCAACAGGGCGCCGAGGTCGCGCACGTCGGCGAACGGGGCGACGCGCGGCCCCGCGCCGCCCGCGATTTCGAGTTCGGCCTCGGTCAG
>MIAC01000188.1:10193-10281 GCA_001830475.1 Rhodospirillales bacterium RIFCSPLOWO2_12_FULL_67_15 | reverse complement strand
ACGGTCACGTCGGCCTCGGCATAGACGGGATAGCGCTCGGACATCAAGCGCTCCAGCGTCGCGCGCGGATCGCCGTGGGCGAGCAGCG
>MIAC01000188.1:10112-10187 GCA_001830475.1 Rhodospirillales bacterium RIFCSPLOWO2_12_FULL_67_15 | reverse complement strand
CGCCCCGGCGCGACGTGCGCCGGACCAGGAGATCGAGGTCGGCGCGCAACCAGACCGAGACGGCGGATTGGCCGA
>MIAC01000188.1:8805-9984 GCA_001830475.1 Rhodospirillales bacterium RIFCSPLOWO2_12_FULL_67_15 | reverse complement strand
AAGATGTCCTCGATCGAACAGCCGGCGGCGCGCTCGACTTCCTCGTCCGCGTCCACGAACGGGATCTCGAGAGCCTTGGCGAGCCTGCGGCCGACGCTGGACTTGCCCGCGCCCATGAGCCCGATCAGCACCACGGACTTGCCCGGGGGCAAAGGGAGCTTGCGGCCGGACGGGGCGTTTCGGGTCATCGTGGTCATAGGGCGCGATACGCTCAACTTCGTCTCTGAACGGGCGCCCGGCGGCGCAGGCCGCCATTAATAACACATCCGGGCGCTAAACGTGCCGCCGGGTCTTTTGGTTTAGGCGCGTCCGAACCCGGCATCGCAGGCCGCCAAGTCAACCGGCGGCGAGGCGTTGAAAGGCGGGGGCGCGGCCGATAAACTGCCAGAAATTCGCCGCGTTTTCAGCCTATCATACCGGCGGGCGGACAACAAAGGCGACCCCCGAAACCGCGCGGTCATGCGGCCACGCGCGAAGGAAATTCATGAAAAGCTTCTCGATCGTCGTTCTCTCGCTCTTGATCCTGGCGCTGGCGGGCGGCGGCGTTTTCCTGGCGACTTGGGAAATACCCGCGCCGACGGCCAAGGTGGAGAAAGTCATTCCCGATGAACGCTTCCCGCGTTAACTCTTTCCGCGCGCGGACCGCGGTTCGCAGGACTCCGCTTCGTCTGATTGCCCTCGTGGCGGGCGCGGTCTTGTCGCTCCTGTTCGCTCTCGATGCGGGGGCGCAGGAAGGCCCCGTGCGTCTGCTTCCGCCGGCGTCACAAGGTGCGGCCCCGCCGCCGCCGGCCGCGGCACCGGACCCCGGCGTCGAACGCACTACCGCGCCGCCGGGGGCGCTCGCCGGGCCCGAAGTGCGGGTGGACACGCTCAAGACCCTCGATTTCGACAGCGCCGGCACGCTCACCGATGCCGAAGGCGGCCTGGGCGCGCGGATGTGGCAGGGCACGCCGCGCCCGCTGGTCGAATCGTTGCTGCCGAAGCTTCCGGCGAACGTCGTCTCGCCGGCCATGCGCGGGTTGATGCGCCGGCTCCTGCTCACCCCGGCGGTGGCCCCCGAGGGGCCCTCCCAGGGCGGGAGCTTGATCGTCGAGCGGGTGCGGATTCTCGCCGCCATGGGCGACCAGGCGGGCGTGTCGGCGCTGCTCGAGGCCATCCCCGGCCGCGCCAACAATCCCA
>MIAC01000188.1:4455-8757 GCA_001830475.1 Rhodospirillales bacterium RIFCSPLOWO2_12_FULL_67_15 | reverse complement strand
TGCGCGCGGGCCGCGACACCTATTGGCTCAAGGCGTTCTCTTTCTGCCAGGCGCTCGCCGGCGAAGTGGGCAAAGCGCAACTCGCGTCCGCCCTCTTGCGCGAAATGGGCGAAGACGATCCCGTGTTCACGCAGATCATGGACCGTTTTGCCGGCGGCGCGCCCGCGCCGCTCGCCTCGTTGCGCAACCCGACGCCGCTGCACATCGCGATGGCGCGGGCCGCCAACGTGCAACTGCCCAAGGACGTGCTCGGCGCCTCGACTCCGGGCATGCTTCGGACCATCTCCATCAGCCCAAACGCGCCCATCGACGTGCGCCTCGACGCCGCCGAACGGGCGGAAGCCGCCGGGGCGCTGCCGACCGAGGCGCTGCGCCAGCTCTACATGGGTGTGTCCTTCACCGAGCAGGATCTCGCCAATCCTCTCAGCAAAGCCGAGGCCGAGAGCGGACCCTTGAGCCGCGCGCTGCTCTATCGCACCGCCATGATCCAATCCGTGCCGGCGGCGCAGGCCGAACCGGTGGCGAAAGCGCTTGCGCTTGCCCGGCGCGGCGGGCGCTACCCCTCCGCGGTGCGGGTCTTCCTGCCGGTGCTCAAGCGGATTCCGGCGACGGCGGACTTGCTCTGGCTCGCGCCCGAAGCGGCCCGCGCCGCCTTGTTCGCCGGCGACACGGAAGCGGCGCGCGGCTGGTTCGCCGTATTGCGTGGCGCGGCCCACGTGGACAAGGATGCCGCCGCGGCGCTGGCATCGCTCGTTCCCCTCGCCAAGCTCTCGGGCTCGGTCGAGGGACAGGGCTTTCAGGCCGCCGACCTCGGCAAGTGGTGGGAGACGGTCAAGAGCCGCGAAAACGCCCGCGCGCTCGCCGAAACATTCTTCAGCCTCTACGACCTGATGGTCGAGCCGGTGCCCGCCGAAGCCTGGGATCCGCTGTTGCAGGCGGCCGAGCGCACCCCGGTTCCGGTCGCGGGCGCGGCGCTGTGGGCCAGGCTCGAATCGGCGGCGCGCAACCGCCGGGTCGGCGAGACGGTTATGTTCGCCCTGCTCGCGCTGGGCGAGGGCGGCCCGGGGCAGGCCGACGCCTTCACGCTCACCCGCGTGCTCAAGGCGCTGGAGGCTGCCGGTTTCAAGACCGAGGCCCGCGCGATCGCGATCGAGGCGGCGGTGGCGCTCGGCCTATGACCCGGCGCGGCCGCGCCCGACCCGGCGATGGGTCGCGGTCCGATCGGGGCTCACGGCACGTCGAGGCGTTTCTGGAGATGCTCGCGGCCGAGCACGGCGCCGCCGCCAACACGATCGAATCCTACCGCCGCGACTTGGCCGACTTCGCCGCCTTTGCCGCCAAGCGCGACGTCCGGCCCGAAGACTCCGACGGCCGCACCTTGCGCGACTATCTCGCCCGTCTCGCCCAGGCCGGCATGAGCGCGAGCACAAGCGCGCGCAGGCTTTCCGCGCTGAGAAGGTTCTTCCGCTTCCTGCACGGCGAAGGCGTCCGCGGCGACGACCCGACGACGGTGCTCGAGGGCCCGCGCACGATGCGGCCGCTGCCCAAGTATCTGAGCGAGGCCGAGGTCGAGAAGCTTCTCGCCGCCGCCCGCGCGTGGAAGGGAGCGGAAGGCACAAGGCTGGTCGCGCTCCTCGAGGTGCTCTACGCCACCGGGCTTCGCGTCTCGGAGTTGGTCGCGCTGCCGCTCTCGGCGCTGCCGCGCGAAGGGCGGATGCTGATCGTACGCGGCAAGGGGGGGAAGGAGCGCATGGTTCCCTTGAGCGAACCGGCCGAAGCCGCCCTCGCCGGCTGGCGCGCGGTGCGGGAGCGATTCATCCCCGGCCGCGCGGCCAAGGCTAAAGCCAAAGTCAAGAGCCAAACGGGCGAGCGCGACAGCCCATGGTTGTTTCCGTCGCGGGGCGCCGGCGGCCATCTCACCCGGGCGCGGTTCCAGCAGCTTCTCAAGGAGCTGGCGGCGGCCGCGGGCGTGCCCCCCGGGCGCGTCTCGCCGCACGTTCTCAGGCATTCCTTCGCCAGTCACATGCTCGCGCACGGGGCCGATCTGCGCGCGCTCCAGCAGATGCTCGGGCACGCGGACATCGCCACGACCCAAATCTACACCCACGTGCTGGAAGATCGCCTCAAGGCGCTGGTGGCGGCGAGTCATCCGCTCGCGCGCAAGCGCGGGTAAACGGGGCCGTTCAGTCTTCGGCGCAAAAGTCCGCGAGCCAGCGCGCCGTGCGCATAAGCTGTGCGTCCTGGCCGGCCTGGCCGACCAGTTGGACGCCGATCGGCAGGCCCGAATCGCTTTGCAAGAGCGGCAGCGTGATCGCCGGCATCCCGAGGAGCGTCCAGATCGTGCAGAAGATGGGATTGCCGGTGGAGGAAAGCCCCTTGGGCGCCGGCCCGGCCGTGGCCGGAGTGATGAAAGCGTCCACCCATTCGAATTCGGGTTCCAGCAACGCCACGAGTTTCGGCACGGCCTCGAGCGCGGCTTGATAGTCGACGGCGGAGATTTTCTGTCCGCGTTCTATCATTTCGCGGAGCGGCGGGCTGATCCGGTCGGGGGCGCGTTTCAAGATCGGGCCGTAGTTGTGGCCGATCTCGGCCTCCATGATCGTCTTGTGCCAGCCGACGGCGCGCTCGAACGGCTCCGGCAAGAGGTAATCCCTCGCCGGCTCCTCGAGCGCGTCCAAGAGCTCGGCCAAGGCCTCGCGCGCTTCGGGCTCGGCGTGATCCCACATCGGCGTCTTGACGAAGGCGAACCGGGGCAAAAACGGCGGCTCCGCCTGGGCCTGGCGGAGAAGATTGAGCCGGGCGCGCGGGCGCATGGCGGCGTCGTTCGCGTCGTAGAACATGACCTGTTCGGCGATCAAGGCTGCGTCCTCGACGGTGCGGGCCAGAACCCCCATGGTGTCGAGAGAAGGCGATTGGCGCAGCACCCCGTGGCGGGAAATAAGTCCCCGGCTCGGCTTGTAGCCGACGACGCCGCAGTAAGCCGCGGGCCGGATGACCGAGCCGTTGGTCTGCGATCCGATCGCGCCCGGAACCATGAAGGCGGCGACGGCCGCCGCCGAGCCGCTCGAGGAGCCGCCCGGCGTGTGCTCGAGATTGTGGGGATTGCGGGTCGGGCCTGGCGTATAGACGGCAAGCTCGGTCGAAACGGTCTTGCCGAGGACGATGGCGCCCGCCTGGCGCAGTTCGGCGACCAGCGCGGCGTCGTCGGTCGGCCGATGCCCGGCGAAGACAGGCGAGCCGTACTCGGTCGGCATGTCGGCGGTATCGACGATATCCTTGACGCCGATGGGAACGCCGTGGAGGGGGCCGAGCGCGCCCCCCAGGCTGATCTGCTCTTGCGCGGCGTCGGCTTGCGCCAGCGCCAAGTCGCGGTCGAGAAAGGTCCAGGCCCGGATTTCGGGCTCGTACTTCTCGATCCGCTCGAGGCAGGCCTCGACCAGTTCGCGCACGCCGGCGCGGCCTTCGCGGACGAGAGCCGCGGCCTGGATGGCGGTGAGCTGGCACAGGTCGGTCATGGCGCCGATCGCGGCACGCCAGCCGCTCGCCCGGAAACGCCGGATCCGCTCTCAGGCGTTGTTGCCGCGGCTGGCGCGGATTTCCTTATAGAGGTCGTAGAACATCAAGCCCAGGACGATGAGGATGATGACGATCAGCGGCGGCGCCTTGAGCCAAGCCGCCATGAAGCCGAGGAACACAACCACGAGGAGCGCGCCGACAATACCGGTGATCATAAGCGTCATGGCGTCTTGCCTTTCTTCGCCTTCGTTGCCTTTGCGCCGCGCCGTTTCCCGGCGAGCACGGCCGAGAGCCAGCGCGCGGTACGCAGGAGCCGCGCATCGTTGCCCCGCCGGCCCACGAGCTGAACGCCGATCGGCAGCCCGGCCGGACCCGCGAGAAGCGGCAGGGTGACGGCGGGGGTGCCGAGATAGGTCCACAATGTACAGAAAACCGGATTGCCCGTCGAGTCGAGACCCACGGGCGCCTCGCCGGGCGCCGCGGGCGTCAGGATGGCGTCGTACTCGTTGAACACCTCGTCGATTGCCTCGTTGACCGGCTCGATCAGGTCGACGGCCCGGCGATAATCGACGGCCAGGTGCCTGCGTCCGCGCTCGATCAACTCGCGCAACTTTCCGCTCAACTGGTCGCGCGATTTTTCGTATTCGCGGTTCAGGTTGCGCGCCATCTCGACGTCCATGACGATCTGGTGCATCTCGACGACGTGCTGGGCGACCGCCGGCAACTCGACCTCGGCCGCGTCCTCGCCGAGCGCGTCCACCAGTTCGGCGAAGGCCGCGTGCGTCG
>MIAC01000188.1:0-4440 GCA_001830475.1 Rhodospirillales bacterium RIFCSPLOWO2_12_FULL_67_15 | reverse complement strand
GCGTCGTGGCCGGTCATGACCTCGGCCATGAGGGCCACGTCTTCGACCGTGCGCGCGAAGCAACCGACGTGGTCGAGCACGCGCGACAGAGGAAACACGCCGGTGCGCGGAATCAGCCCGTGCGTCGGCTTGAAGCCGACCACGCCGCAGAATGAAGCCGGCCGGATCACCGAGCCGTTGGTCTGCGATCCGATCGTGCCCGGAACCATGAAGGCGGCGACGGCCGCCGCCGAGCCGCTCGAGGAACCGCCGGGCGTGCGTTTGGGGTCGTGAGGATTGCGGGTCGGGCCTGGATGGAAATAGGCGAACTCGGTGGTCACGGTCTTGCCCATGATCACCGCGCCCGCCGCACGCAGCCGCGCCACGCTCGCGGCGTCGCTTCTCGGCGCGTGGCCGGCGTAGATCGGCGAGCCGTATTCGGTCGGATAGTCGGCGGTGTCGAACAGGTCCTTGATACCGACCGGCACGCCGTGCAACCGGCCCGTCGGCTTGCCCTCGGCGCGGCGCTGGTCGAGATCCTCGGCCTGTTTGATCGCGTGCTCGGGATCGAGGAACGCCCAGGCCTGGACCTCGCCGTCGGCCGCCTTGACGCGATCGAGGCAGGCTTGCACCAGCTCGGCGGATTTCAGGCGTCCCTCGCGAATCTCGAGCGCGGCTTGCGCCAGCGAAAGCTCGTGCGGATTCATCGCGGGTTTTCGGTTCTCAACGCGGCGTGTAGAGATAATCCGGCAGCCAGAGCGCGAGCTCGGGGAAGATATAGACGATTATCATGCTCATGAAGACCATCCACACGAACGGCAGCGCGCCTTTGAAGATATCGGTGAGCTGCACGTGCGGCGGGGCCACGCCCTTGAGATAGAACGCGGCCATCGCCACCGGCGGCGTGTTGAAGGCGGTCTGGGTGTTGAGCGCCACCAGGATGCCGAAGAAGATCGGATTGATGCCGAAATTATCCAGCAGCGGCAGGAAGATCGGCACGAAGATGATGATGATCTCGGTCCACTCCAGCGGCCAGCCGAGCAGGAAGATGATGACCTGGGTGAGGATCAGGAACTGCACCGGGGTCATGTTGAGCGAAAGAATGAAGGTTTCGACAATCTGCTGTCCGCCGAGCACCGCGAACACGGAGGCGAAGGTCCACGAGCCCATGAACAGGAAGCAGACCATCGCGGTCGCCCGCGCGGTCAGGTACACCGACTCCTTCAGCATCTGGTAATTGAGCGCACCGTAGGCACCGGCCAGCACCATGCTGGCGAGCGCTCCGGCCCCGGCCGCCTCCGACGGCGTCGCCAGCCCGAACAGGATCGCTCCGAGCACCGAGACGATCAGGAGCGCCAACGGAAGAAACGAAGTCGCAAGCTCCCACATGACGACTTTCAACGGCACATCCGTCTGCTCTTTCGGCAGCCTGGGGCACAGCGCCGGATTGATGACCGCCCGGGCGATGACGTAGAGAATGTAAAATATGGCAAGCATGAGGCCCGGAAAGAAAGCGGCGGCGTAGAGCTTGACCGCCGAGATGCCGGCGGTGGCGGCGTACACGATCAGAAGGATGCTGGGCGGGATCATGATGCCGAGGCAACCGCCCGCGCACACCACGCCGGCGGCGAGCTTAATGTCGTAGCCGGCGCGCAGCATCGCCGGAAACGCGAGCAGCCCCATCAGCGTGACGACCGCGCCGACGATGCCGGTCGCGGTCGCGAACATGGCGCAGGTCACCAAGGTGGCGACGGCGAGCGATCCCGGAGTGTTCTTGGCCGCGATCTGCAGCGCATGGAACAGGCGATCGAGGATGTTGGCCCGCTCGACGATGTAGCCCATGAACAGGAACAAGGGAACCGCGGTCAGCACGTCGTTGGAGGTGACCTCGAAGGTCTTTTGCACCAACAAGGTGAAGACTCGGTTCTGGATTATCTCCTGACCCGGCACGAAAAAGGCGTAGTATCCGAAGCCGACGCCCATCGCCATCAACGAAAAGGCGATGGGAAAGCCCAACATGATGACGAAGATGAACAAAAACAGCATCGAAAGGCCGATCTGGGGGTCGGTCATGACGCGGCTCCCTCACGATGTCTCCGCTGGGCCTGCGCGGCCGCTTCCTGGTCCTGAAGATGCTTTGTCTCGCGCAGGATGATGCTCTCGGTCTCCTCGACGTCATGCAGGCGTTGCGGCCATTGGCCCTGGCGGAGGCAGATGACGCAGCGGATGATTTCGGCGATTCCTTGCAGCAGCAGGAAAATACCGGTCAACGGAATCAGGGCCTTGAGGGGAAAGACCGGAACACCGGCGGGGCTGAAGATGCTCACCTCGCGGTACGAGATGGACCTCTCCGCGTAATTCCAGCCGGAATAGATGAAGGCCGCCACCGCCGGCAGAAAGAAGATTATGTACAACGCGAGGTCCATGGCGGCCTGCACGCGCGGTTGCCACAGCCGGTAGATCATGTCGGCGCGCACGTGCCCGTTGCGCGAAAGCGTGTAGGCGCCGGCCATCAGGAACATCGCGCCGTAGGCGATGTAGCTGACGTCGAAGGCCCAGGTTGTCGGCGCTCTGAAGACATAGCGCACGAGGACCTCGTAGCTGACCCCGAACGTCAAGAGCAGGATCAGCCAGGCGAAAGCCTTGCCGACCCAGGTGCTGAGCGAATCGATAAAGAACAGAAATTTCGTCATGTCCGGTCGAGCCGCGGCGGCTGCCGCCCCTTCCCCCTATCGCAGGTTGGGCGGCGCGTGCCCGCGCCGCCCTTCCCGAGAAAACGCCGATTACAACGCGTAGCCGGAACCGATTACAGCGGCAGTTTCCCGAAGTGATGCTCGTAGGCGCCGCGGTAGTCGGTGGCGTTGAGCATCCCGTAATAGACCACCCGCTTCACCCACGCCTTCTGCGAATCCATGACCTTCTTCATGAAGGGGTCCTTGGCGAGTCCGGCGATGAGACCGTCCCAGGCCTTGATCTCGGCGTCGAACACGTCCTGAGGCGTGCGGAGGACGTTGACCTTGTCCTTCGTTATCAGCGTCTGGAGGTCCCTCGAGTAGTAGTCCATCCCTTTCCACTCGTTGGCCGATGACGCCGCCTCCGCGGCGTATTGCAGGATCGCCTGTTGTTCCTTGGCCAACGCCTTGAACTTCGTCCCGTTGAACATGATCTCGAAGTACTCGGTCGCCTGATGGTGGCTGCCCATCATGTAGTTCTTGGCCACGTCCTGCGCGCCGAAGTTGCGGTCCGAGGTCGGGTTGTTGAACTCGAACGCGTCGATCACGCCCTTTTCCATGGCTGGCACGATCTCGCCGCCCGGAAGCTGCGCGACCGACAGGCCCATGGCCTGGAACAGGTCGGCCGCCAGGCCGACGGTGCGGTACTTCAGGCCCTTCATGTCGGCCATGCTCTTGACCGGCTTCTTGAACCAGCCGAGCGGCTGGGTCGGCATCGGCATGACGAAGAAGCTGACGATGTTGACCTTCATGATTTGGGTCTGGAGCTCGTGGAAGAGCTCGCGGCCGCCGCCGTTGTGGATCCAGCCCAAGCCCTCGTTGGCGTTGAAGCCGAACACCGGACCGGTTCCGAACAGCGACGCCGCCTTGTGCTTGCCGTACCAGTACACCGTCACGGTGTGCGCGGCGTCGATCTGGCCGCCGTGCACGCCGTCGAACACCTGGAACGGGTGCACGACCGCGCCGCCGACCAGGTAGTCGATCTTGAGCCGGCCGCCGGCCATCTCGTTGACGCGCTTGACGTAGTCCTCGGCGTATTCGTTGAACACGTCCTTGGCGCCCCACGAGCCCTGCACCTTCAGGACCGCGGTCTGCGCGCGGCTGACGTTGGGCATCGCCAGCGTCGCGGCGGTCGCGCCCGCGGCGACCGCACCCGCGCGCAGGAACTTGCGGCGGGAAAGCTTCTTGTCGGTTTTGGTCATGTCGTGTCCTCCCAGATTTTGCTGTCTGCCCGGTCCGGGCAGGGATGGAACCCTTCGGCGCGGCTTGCGCGCTCCGGGCTTATAGAACTCCCGCGAAGCGGCCCATCCGAAGAGAAGGCCATCGCGGAACGCGCGCCCCGGCCGCGTCGTCCGGGGAACCCCGAAATAGCGGCCGTTGGGGGCGTACTTTTGACCATTTGCCGCGCCGTCGCAAGAGCTTTTGGATACAATGCGAAATCGCGGCGAAGGCCAATATCAGGGGCCTCTGATAAAGCCCTCGCTAAGCGACCCGGTCTTGCGGCGCGCGGCCGGCAACGATCGCGTCCATGTTGTCGAGGGCCTTGAACCCCATGGCGTTGCGGGTTTCGCGGGTGGCGCTGCCGATGTGCGGGAGCAGGAAAGTATTCCAAAGGTCGCGGTAGCCGGGATGGAAACGGGGCTCGTTGTTAAAGACGTCGAGCCCGGCGGCGGCGACGTGGCCCGATTTCAAGGCGGCGATCAGGGCCTCGTCGTCGATGATGGCGCCG
>MIAC01000187.1 GCA_001830475.1 Rhodospirillales bacterium RIFCSPLOWO2_12_FULL_67_15 | reverse complement strand
GCAGGGCATCATCGGCAAGCACATGAAGGACTCGGTCGAGCTCGCGCTCGATCACCTCGGGCGCAAGATCGGCGGCCTGGACGTCGAGATCGTGTACGGCGACGACCAGACCAAGCCCGACGTCGGCGTGCAGATCGCCAACGACATGCTCAAGCGCGAGCAGGTCGACATCATGTCCGGCATCATCTGGTCGAACGTGATGATGGCGGTGGTGCCGGTGGTCACCGGCGCGGGCAAGATCATGATCGGCACCAACGCCGGGGCGAGCCCGCTCGCGGGCGCGCAGTGCAACGAGCTGTATTTCTCCACCTCCTGGAACAACGACCAGTCGCCCGAGGCGATGGGCAAGTTCCTGCAGGACTCGGGGGTGAACGACGTGTATGTGCTCGCGCCGAACTACCAGGCGGGCAAGGACATGGTCACGGGCTTCAAGCGCTACTTCAAGGGCCGCATCGTCGAGGAGATCTACACCAAGCTCGGGCAGCAGGACTACCAGGCCGAGATCACCCAGCTCAGGGCGAAGAACCCGAAGGCGGTGTTCGCCTTCTATCCCGGCGGCATGGGCATACAGTTCGTGCGCCAGTACCACCAGTCCGGCCTGCGCGAGCGTATCCCGCTCTACACGGTGTTCACGGTGGACGAGACCACGCTGCCGGCGATCAAGGAGGCGGCCATCGGCCAGTACGAGGCGCGCTTCTGGAGCCCGGACATGAACACCGCGGCGAGCAAGAAGTACGTCGGCGACTTCCGCAAGAAGTACGGCTACACCCCGGCCTTCTACGGCGCGCAGAGCTACGAAGGCATCATGCTGATCAATTCGGCCGTCAAGGCGGTGAAAGGCAAGGTCTCCGACACCAAGGCGATGGTCGCGGCGCTGCGCAAAGCGGACTACGACTCGATCCGCGGCCGCTACAAGTTCAACGTCAACCACCATCCGATCCAGAGCTTCTATCTGCTCAAGGCGGTAAAGGGCGGGTCCGACGGCGTCGAGATGAGGATCCAGAAGAAGGTCTTCAACGACCACAAGGACGCCTACTACAAAGACTGCAAGATGAAGTGGTAATTGGGGTTGATTCACTGAGCTGAAAAGGGCGCGACCGCGCCCTTTTTTATGACTTTCATCCTGCCGTTGTGACGTTCATCCTATTTTTCGAGCAGCTCCTGAACGGCGTGCAGCTCGGCGTGACGCTGTTCCTCATGGCGGCCGGGCTGACGCTCGTGCTCGGCATCATGAACTTCGTCAACCTTGCGCACGGCTCGCTCTACATGGTCGGCGCCTACCTGATGGTCGCCGCCACGCAGTGGACCGGCTCCTACCCGCTCGGCGTGGCGCTCGGCCTCGCCGGCACGCTGCTGGTCGGCATGGCGGTGGAGGTGGCGGCGCTGCGCCCGCTCTACGCGCGCGACCACCTCGACCAGGTGCTCGCCACCTTCGGCCTGATCCTGTTCTTCAACGAGCTGGTCGCGATCATCTGGGGCCGCGCCTCGCTCTACACCTCGCTGCCCGCCTGGCTGCAGGGCCACGTCGAGCTGCTGCCCGGCTCGATCTACCCCGTGTACCGGCTGACGGTGATCGGCGTCGGATTGTTCGTCGCATTCGTCCTCTGGTATGTCGTGACGCGCACGCGCCTGGGCATGCTGATCCGCGCCGGCGCCTCGAACCGCACCATGGTCGCGGCGCTGGGCGTGAACATCCGCCTGCTCTACACCGTGGTGTTCGGCTTCGGCGCCGCGCTCGCCGGGCTCGCCGGCCTGATGGCCGGGCCGATCTACTCGGTGCAGCCGGGAATGGGCGAGCTGATCCTGATCCAGGTGTTCGTGGTGATCGTCATCGGCGGCATCGGCTCGGTGCGCGGCGCGCTGGTGGGCGCGCTCATCGTCGGCATCGTCGACACCCTGGGGCGCGCCTTCCTCAAGCCGCTGCTCGGGCACGTGATCTCGCCGCCCGCGGCCGAGGCCGCGGGCCCGGCGCTCGCCTCGATGCTCATCTACCTGCTGATGGCGCTGGTGCTGGCGGTGAAGCCGGCGGGGCTGTTCACCAGCCGATGAAGACGAGAGCCATCCTCTGGGGCGCTTTCGTCCTCCTGCTCGCGGCCCTGCCCCCGGTCGCGCTCGAGCTCGGCCAGCCGTTCTACCTCGACCTGGTGCGCCGCATCATGATCTTCGCCATCGCCGCCATCAGCCTCAACCTGATTCTCGGCTACGGCGGCATGGTGTCCTTCGGCCACGCCGCCTACCTCGGCGTCGGCGGCTACGCGGTCGGCATCCTCGCCTTCCACGGCTTCGACAACGGCCTGCTGCAGTGGGGCGCGGCGATCGGCGGCTCGGCGCTCGTCGCCCTCGCCATCGGCGCGGTGTCGATCCGCACGAGCGGCGTGTACTTCATCATGATCACGCTCGCGTTCACTCAGATGCTCTACTACCTCGGCGTCTCGCTCGAGGAGTACGGCGGCGACGACGGCATGCGGCTGCGCACCCGCAGCGAGTTCCCGCTCGTCGACCTGAAGGATCCGGTGACGTTCTACTACGTGGTGCTGGGACTGATGCTGTTGTCCATCTTCATCGTTTTCAAGCTGGTAAATTCCAGATTCGGCATGGTGCTGCGCGCGGCCAAGTCGAACGAGGCGCGCGCGCTCGCGATCGGCTTCTCGCCCTACCCCTACCGCCTCGCGGCGTTCGTGATCGCAGGCGCGATGGGCGGGCTCGCCGGCGCGCTGCTCGTCAACCACACCAGCTACCTCACCCCGGACTTCATGCACTGGACGCGCTCGGGCGAGATCATGTTCATGGTGATCCTCGGCGGCATGGCGACCCACGCCGGCCCGGTCGCCGGCGCCTTCGCCTTCCTGCTGGTCGAGGACATGCTCTCGGCGTGGGTGCCGCTCGCGTTCGTGCGCGAGCACTGGCAGCTGTTCCTCGGGCCGCTGCTGGTGCTCTCGGTGCTGTTCTTCCGCCGCGGCCTCGCGGGCATCTTCGGGAAACACGATGGGTGAAGCTCTTCTCGAAGTAAGGAATCTGGCAAAGAGCTTCGGCGCGCTGCGGGCCACCGACGGCGTCGACCTCGAGGTGCACGAAGGCGAGACGCTCGCGATCATCGGCCCGAACGGCGCCGGCAAGACCACCCTCATCAGCCAGCTCGCCGGCAACCTGCGGTCCGACGCCGGGCGCGTGCGCTTCGCCGGCGAGGACGTCACCGCGCTCTCGGCGCCGCGGCGCGCGCGCAAGGGCTTCGCGCGCTCCTTCCAGATCACCAGCGTGTTCCCCGAGTTCAGCACGCTGGAGAACGTCGCGCTGGCGGTGCAGGCGCACGCCGGCCACAGCTTGCGCTTCTGGCGCCCGGCAATGAGCGATCCCGCGCTCATCGAGCCGGCGCGCCAGGTGCTGAAGGAAGTGGGTCTCGAGACGAGAGCCGGCGTCATCGCGGCGAACCTCTCGCACGGCGAGCACCGCCAGCTCGAGGTGGCGATGGCGCTCGCGACGCAGCCGCGCCTGCTGCTGCTCGACGAGCCGATGGCCGGAATGGGGATCGAGGAATCGGAGCGCATGATCGCGCTGCTCGCTTCGCTCAAGGGACGCTTGACCATCATCCTGGTGGAGCACGACATGGATGCGGTATTCCGGCTCGCCGACCGCATCTCGGTGCTGGTCTACGGCCGCATCATCGCCACCGATTCGCCCGACAAAATAAAATTGAATGCGGAAGTGAGAAAGGCATATCTGGGGGAGGAAGCCTGATGCTCGAAGTCAGGGACCTCGAGACCGCGTACGGGCGCAGCCAGGTCCTGTTTGGCATTTCACTGAGCATCGCTTCTTCCCAGGTCGTGAGCCTTCTTGGCCGCAACGGCATGGGCAAGACCACCACCGTGCGCTCGATCATGGGCATCACGCCGTCCAGGGCGGGATCCATCGAGTTTGAAAATAAAGTCATTACCGAGCTTCCGTCCTACCGCATCGCCCAGGCCGGAATCGGGCTGGTGCCCGAGGGGCGCCAGGTGTTCCCGAACCTCACCGTGCGCGAGAACCTGGTCGCCACCCATCGCGGCAAGGGCTGGACCCTGGAGCGGGTGTTCGAATTGTTCGGCAATCTGAAAGAGAGGCAGAATCACTATGGCAACCAGCTCTCGGGGGGCGAGCAGCAGATGCTGGCGATCGGCCGCGCGCTGATGACCAACCCGCGCCTCTTGATCCTCGACGAGGCCACCGAAGGGCTCGCGCCGCGCATCCGCGCCGAGATCTACCGCTCCATCGAGCAGCTCAAGTCGGAGGGGCTGTCGCTGCTGGTGATCGACAAGGACGTCAGGGCCCTCACCCGGGTCGCCGACCGCCACTACGTGCTCGAGAAGGGCCGGGTCGTGTGGAGCGGCAGCTCGACCGAGCTTGCCGCGAACCGGGACATCCAGCAAAAGTACCTGGGGGTCTAGACTAGCCGCATGCAGCGCGAAAACGTCATCGGCCGGGCCAACGTCGAGGACACGCCGGAACTCGAGGCGTACTACCACGCGCTCGAAGGCGAGGCGCTCGGCGCGCTGTGGACGGTGGCCAACGAGATCGAGCCCTGGTATCCGCAGCCGAAATCGGTGCCCACCCTTTGGCGCTGGAA
>MIAC01000186.1:0-4417 GCA_001830475.1 Rhodospirillales bacterium RIFCSPLOWO2_12_FULL_67_15 | reverse complement strand
CCGGCGCTTTTTTGCCCGGCCGCCGGTCCGTGATAAAGTCGCCGGGATGAAAGATCCTTACGCGGTGCTCGGGCTGCGCCGCGGCGCGAGCGCCGAGGAAATCAAGGCGACCTACCGCCGCCTGGCGCGGGAGTTTCATCCCGACCGCCGCCCCGGCGACGCTCGCGCCGAGGAGAAATTCAAGCACGTCGGCGCCGCCTACGCGCTGCTCTCGGACGCCGAGACGCGGGCGCGCTACGACCTGGGCGAGATCGACGCCTCCGGCGCGCCCAGGGCGCGGCGCGGCGCCACGTCCCCGTTCGGCTCCGCCGCTTCCGGCCGGCGCCATCCGTTCGATCGGTTCTTCCGCGACCGCGCGGCGCACGGCGGCGGCATCAAGATCGACGGCGCGAACGTGGACTACACCCTCAAGATCAAGTTCCTCGAGGCCGCGCGCGGCGTGGTCAAGCACGTGAGCATGACCAACGGCAAGCGGCTGAAAGTGACCATCCCGCCCGGCACCCGCGCCGGCCAGGTCCTGCGCCTGCGCGGCCAGGGCATGCCCGGACTCGGCGGCGGCGCGACCGGCGACGCCCTGGTCGAGATCGCGGTCCAACCCCATCTTGTCTTCCGCGCCGATGGCGACGACATCCACGCCGAGCTTCCCGTCACCCTCGGCGAGGCGGTTCTCGGCGGCCGCGTCGAGGCCGAGACCATCGACGGTCCGGTCGTGGTCACGATCCCCGAGGGGGCCAACACCGGCACCATCCTTCGGCTCAAGGGCAAGGGCCTGGCGAAGGGCGCGGATCGGCGCGGCGACCACTACGTCGTCCTCAAGATCGTGCTGCCGTCCCGTCCCGATCCCGATCTGGTCGAGTTCGTCCGCGCCTGGAACGCCCGGCGCCCCTACAAGGTCCGCAGCCAGGCGAGCGCGCCGCCGGACGCCGGCGACGAGACTTAGCAGGTTGCCGAAAAACTCCCGTCACCCCGGGCAAGCCGCGTAGCGGCGCGACCCGGGGTCCATGCCTCCGTCAAATCCTGGACCCCGGCTCTCCTCCCGCTTTTGCGGGAGTCGGCCGGGGTGACGATGGAATACGCGAGCGCGCCGGGTCTGTTTTGCGCCCATGGTCTTTCGTGTACCATCGCCGCGCGTTTCCGAGCAGCCCCCATGGCCATAATCCCCGAGGTTCCGATGACGTCCCTGATGCACGGCAAGCGCGGCTTGATCATGGGCGTCGCCAACGAGCGCTCGATCGCCTGGGGCATCGCCAAGGCGGTCTCCGCCCACGGCGCCGAACTGGCCTTCACATATCAGGGCGAGGCGCTGGAAAAGCGGGTGCGGCCGCTCGCCGCCGGCGTCGGTTCGGACCTCGTTCTGCCCTGCGACGTCGCCGAACCGGCGACCCTGGACGCGCTTTTTCGCGCGCTGGCTGCGCACTGGGGCCGGCTCGATTTCGTCGTCCACGCCATCGCCTATTCCGACAAGGAGCAACTCAAGGGCCGCTACCTCGACACCACGCCCGACAATTTCGCCCGGACGATGAACATCTCCTGTTACTCCTTCACCGACGTCTGCCGGCGCGCGGCCGCGCTGATGCCGGGCGGCGGCAGCTTGTTGACGCTCAGTTACTTCGGGGCCGAGCGGGTCATGCCCCACTACAACGTCATGGGCGTCGCCAAGGCGGCGCTGGAAGCGAGCGTGCGCTACCTCGCCGAGGACCTGGGCAAGCACCGCATCCGGGTCAACGCCCTTTCGGCCGGACCGATGAAGACGCTGGCGTCCTCGGCGATCGGCGATTTCCGCTACATCCTCAAGTGGAACGAATATAATTCCCCGCTCCGGCGCAACGTCACCTTGGACGACATCGGCGGCGCCGGGCTTTACCTTCTCTCCGGCCTTGCGAGCGGCGTCACCGGCGAAATCCATCATGTCGATTGCGGCTACAACGTCGTCGGCATGAAGGCGGTGGACGCACCGGACATCTCGGTGGTGTAAAAGCGGCCATGAGCGGGAACACTTTCGGGCAGCTCTTTCGCGTCACCACCTTCGGCGAAAGCCACGGACCCGCCATCGGCGGAATCGTCGACGGCGTTCCGCCCGGAATCGCGCTCGGCGAGGGCGACATCCAGCCTTATCTCGACCGCCGCCGCCCCGGCCAGTCCCGCTTCACCACCCAGCGGCGCGAGCGCGACCGGATTCATGTTTTCTCCGGCGTGTTCCAGGGCCTGACCACCGGCGCGCCGATCGGGCTCGCGATCTTCAACGAAGACGCGCGCTCGAAGGACTACGAGGCGATCAAGGACGTCTTTCGCCCCGGCCACGCCGATTACACCTATCAGATGAAATACGGGCTGCGCGATTGGCGCGGCAGCGGCCGGGCGAGCGCGCGAGAAACCGCGGTGCGGGTCGCCGCCGGCGCCATCGCCCGCAAGGTGCTGGGCTTGACCGTCGTCATCCGCGGCGCGCTGATCCAGATCGGGACCGAGCGGATCGAGCGCAAGCGCTGGAAATGGGCCGAGGTCGACCGCAATCCGTTCTTCTGCCCCGACGCCGTGGCCGCGCGCGCCTGGGAAACCTATCTCGACGGCATCCGCAAGAAAGGCTCCTCGGTCGGCGCGGTGATCGAAGTAATCGCCGAGGGCGTTCCCGCCGGCCTCGGCGCGCCGGTTTTCGACCGGCTAGACGCCGACATCGCCAAGGCGATGATGAGCATTCCCGCGGTCAAGGGGGTCGAGATCGGGGCCGGATTCGGCGCCGCCCTGCTGACCGGCCCGGAGAACGCGGACGGGATGCGTGCGGGCAAAAAGGGCCGCCCCAGATTCCTCTCCAACAACGCCGGTGGGATTCTCGGCGGCATTTCCAGCGGTCAGGACATCGTCGTGCGCTTCGCCGTCAAGCCGACCAGCTCGGTCCTCATCCCGCAACCGACCGTGACCGCCGCGGGCAAGAATACAAGCGTCTCGACCAAGGGCCGGCACGACCCGTGCGTCGGCATCCGCGCCGTGCCGATCGGCGAGGCGATGCTGGCGCTCGTGCTCGCCGATCACCTGCTGCGCCAGCGCGGCCAGTGCGGCCGCTAGAACGGTTTCGCCGTGAGCGGAAACGCCCCCCTCACCCTTCCCTCTCCCCCCCGCGAAGCGCGGGGGGAGAGGGTTGCGAAGGGTTGGCGCGGCGAATGCCGCGCCTTACCCGAAGCTGGGTGAGGGGGGCAGATTGCCAGAGTAGACCACCGATCCACGAGGTTCGCCCATGCCCCAGCCCAAGCACATCGTCCGGCTTCCGCCGCTGCCCGACCCGGCGACGCTCGAGGACGACATCAAGAAATACTTCGCCAAGTGCGTCGAAAAGCTCGGGCTGATTCCTTACGTGCTCCGCGCCTACACCGCGAATGCGGACAAGTTCCGCGCCTTCTCGCGCTTCTACAACACGCTCATGCTCGACGAGGAGCGCTGCAAGCTCACCAGGCTCGAGCGCGAGATGATCGCGGTCGTCGTGTCGTGCGCCAATCATTGCTACTACTGCCTGGTCGCCCACGGCCAGGCGGTGCGGGAATTGTCGGGCGATCCGCAGTTGGGGGAGATGCTGGCGATGAACTACCGCGTCGCCGAGCTGTCCCCCCGCCAGCGGGCGATGCTCGATTTCGCCTGGAAGCTGACCCAGGCGCCCCACGACGTCGGCGAGGCCGACCGCGCGGCCTTGCGTGCAGTCGGCTTTACCGAGCCCGACATTTTCGACATCGCCGACACGGCGGCGTTCTTCAACTACACCAACCGGGTGGCGCACGCCCTCGACATGATGCCCAACCCGGAATACCACGCCAAAAACCGGTGAAAATTTCCGCCTTCGGATTCAACGTTTTGCATGTGTCGCAATTAACATAATAGTATAGTATTTTATTATATTTGACATTTTTTTGTGTAGTTATTAATCATTCCCATACGCGCGGGGTTAAATAGCCCTTCGCGCCGCCCGCCCGCTCTGTCCGAGGGTTCCTTTGTCCGCCGTCCTCGCTCCCATCGTTTCCGAGATCCCGGCGCCTGTGCCGCCCGCGCAGCCTTCGCCGGTGCCGGAAGTGGATCCCTTGAGCGTCGAGCAATGGCGCCGGACGGGAACGGCCGTGATCGTCGACGTGCGCGAGACCGACGAGTTCGAGGAAGAACGGATTCCGGGCGCGCTGCTCTTTCCCAAGTCCGAATTCGACGCCTCCGCCTTTCCCCGCTTCGGTGGGCTCAAGCTCGTTCTCGTCTGCCTCGGCGGCAAGCGTTCGCTCGCGGTCGGCGAAGCGTTGCGCGCCGCCGGCCGGATCGAGGCGGTCTCGCTTCAAGGCGGCATGCTCGGCTGGATGGCCGCGGGCCTGCCGGTGGAAACCGGCGGTAAGTAGCAGGCTACCGGAGAACTCCCATGGAGCTGCGTTACGGCTCCGAGGGGCCAGATGGC
>MIAC01000185.1 GCA_001830475.1 Rhodospirillales bacterium RIFCSPLOWO2_12_FULL_67_15 | reverse complement strand
CGCACGCCGGGATGTTGAGGCCGAAGATGACGCCCATGCCCGCCGAGCCGCGCAAGCCGGAGAGCCTGGCGATGCGCGGCCCGATCGCGACCATCAGGGCGCCTGCGCGCCCGGCGAGGAGCAACACGCCGAGCAGCGCGTAGAGCACACCAAGGACGATCCAAGCGGCTTTCTGGAAGGCGACGAAGCCCGCGCCGACGGCCACGGCAGCGACGCCGAGCAGGCCGATGAACAGCGCCCGCGTGGCGGCGAAGAGGGCGGTTTGCCTGATCTTCTCCGCCGCGCCCTCATCCTCGAGATACTTGATGAGCAGCAGGCTTGAGCCGATCGAACAGGGCTCGATGAACCCGAACAGCCCCAGCCCGGCGGGCAGAACGAACAGCTGGAATACCCCGAACTCGCTCATGGCCGGATTCGGCGCAGGCGCGCCCGCGAGGAAGTCCTTCGATCTGTGACGCGGAAACCCGCTTTCTCGATGACTGCGGCAAGCTGATCGTCGGAAATGACGGCAGGGTCGTAGCGCACCCGTGCCTCGCGGGTATCGAACTCGGCCGCAGCCTTGCGGACTCCGGTATTGTCCTGCAACAGCGCCTGAATGGTTTCGGCGCAGCCGGTGCAGTGTATTCCTTCAATCTTGAATGTCGTGTATTTCACGTGCAGCTCCCGATCCGTAGTCGCCGTATGAACCAAGTCTGCACCTTGGAGTGCACTCCAAAGTCAAGTCCCTCGACCGTGGAGCGGCTCCAACCTGAAGCTTTGAAATCAACCTGCATGGAGCTTCGTCATGGCAAATCCCGGCAGAAGCACACCGATATGATCCGCAAAGTACTGGAGTGGCACAGGCTATGCTTTCGCTGCGCGGCAAGCCGCGTCTGTTCTTCGATGCAGTGTTGAGGGTCGGGCGCGTGCCCGCACCTCCACTCGATCGAACTGTGCGGCGGTCCGGAACGAGTCGTCGAGATGAGTGCGGCGATCGCGCAGTGCGCAGCGATCGCCACCCGAGGGCGGCCCAGCCCGTCGGGCTAATCCCCGTCCTTCTCGAAGGCCGCGGGAACCTTGTGCGCAGCGCGGCGGAGAAACGCGATCTGGTGCGTGAAGTTGGCGCACCGCTTGCACATCATCAGGTGCGCGTGCAACAGCATG
>MIAC01000184.1:32825-34640 GCA_001830475.1 Rhodospirillales bacterium RIFCSPLOWO2_12_FULL_67_15 | reverse complement strand
GTGCGGACGAAACCGCATTCGCAAGATCACGGACCTAATCTTGTTCGGGGTCGGTTTCGGAACCTTCCGGACGGCATAAAACCTATTTATTGCAATATATTACTGTTTGAAAAGGCCTCGCGTTCGCAGTCGGCGGAAGTCCAAGGACGGCAACGCGCGCGCGTCCTTTGCCCGGTGAAAATATCGGGCTTATATAAGTCACAGGAAATGAATGTGAACGCGTGCTCCCAACCCAAATCTCAAGGTCGAGGAGAGGGGTCATGATGGATAACATCGCCACATTGCATGGACAAACGGGAATCCAGGCCGAGCCGACGTCCGTCGTGCATCTGGGTGCAGGCGAGGGCGGGGAGATCGTTCTGCCGCAGGGTTTGTCGCTGACGCAGGCGGAATTCGCGCAGGAAGGTTCCGACCTCGTTCTCACTTATCCCGATGGAACCCAGGTCACCATCGAAGGTTATTTCGATCTGCCTGCGCCTCCACCGCTCGTCTCTGCCGACGGCGCCCAGATTCCGGGCGAGGTCGCGGTCGATCTCGCCGCCGGCGCCGAGGGCGTGAGCGCGGGCCTCGAGGGGGCGATGGCGTTGGGGCCCATCGAGGGTCAAATCCTCGTCGGGACCGACGGCGCCGCCATCGGCCAAGTCCAGAACCTGTCCGGCGTCGTGTTCGCGATCCGCCCCGACGGCACGCGCGTTCCGCTGCAAGTCGGCACCCCGGTCTACCAGGGCGACGTGCTCGAAACGGGCGCGGACGGCGCCATCGGCGTGATCCTCGCCGACCAGACGAGCTTCGCGATGGGCGAGAACGGCAAAATGGTTCTCGACGAGATGATTTATGACCCCGCCGCCCAGACCGGGTCGGTGTCGATGTCGGTGGTGCAGGGCGTGTTCACCTTCGTCAGCGGCCAGGTCGCCAAGACCGACCCCGACGCCATGTCCCTCAAGACCCCATTTGCGACCATCGGCATCCGCGGCACCCAGGTCGGCATTGAACTCGTGGAAGGCAAGCCGATGAGTGTCGTGCTGATGGAGGAAAAGGACGGCTTCATCGGCGAGGTCGTGATCGCCAACGCCGGCGGCATGCGCGTCATGAACAATGCCAGCGACTTCACCACGCTGACGAGCTTCAACCTCGTCGCCGCGGCGGTGACTAAGATGCCCGATACCCAGCTCGTCAACACCTTCGCGCCGGCGCTCAAGGCCATTCCGCTCACCGGCTACAACCAGAACGACTTCGGCCTGCAAGGAGCGATCATGCAGGGCGCCGCGCCCGGCGAGGCGGCGATTGCCGCCGCGTTCGAGACGGCCGCCGGCCCCGCCGCTCCCGCCGCCGCACCGGAGGCGGAGCAACGGGAAGCCGTCATCAAGACGGTCGCGGGCGACTATGTGACGGCGGGAGAGCGCATTGCCGCCGTCGAAGTGGGTACGGTCAAGGAACCGATCGTGGCGGCTGTTCCCAGGGAAACGATCCCCGAAGCGCGGGTCGAGCCCGTCGCGGCCGAAGCCGTCGCGGCCGAGCCCGTCAAGATCGAGCCCGGCGCGGATACCGGCGTCATCTGGGGCGGCGAGGGCGCCGACACGATTTTGGGCGTTGGCGGCGCCGACTATCTCGAAGGCGGCGCGGGCGACGACGTACTCGTCGGCGGCGCGGGTGCCGATACGCTCGTCGGCGGCGCCGGTCGCGACACCGCGGTGTTCAGCGGCAATTTCGCCGACTATACCATCACTCTCGGCGACGACGGCGTTCTGACCGTGACCGGACCGGATGGCGCCGACACCGTTTCCGGCGTCGAATATCTCCGGTTCAGCGACCAGA
>MIAC01000184.1:32033-32799 GCA_001830475.1 Rhodospirillales bacterium RIFCSPLOWO2_12_FULL_67_15 | reverse complement strand
CGGTCCTCGCGGTGAGCAACGCGGCGGGCGCGGAGGACACGGCCATTCCGCTGAATATCTCCGCGGCGCTGACCGACGCCGACGAAACCCTCGGGATCACCATCGCCGGCGTGCCGGAAGGCGCTATGCTCTCGGCCGGCGCCGACAACGGCGACGGGACCTGGACGCTGACCGCGGACCAGCTCGAAGGGCTGACCCTGACCCCGGCCGAGGACTCGGCCGAGGACTTCACCCTCACCGTGACGGCCACCGCCCGCGCCGCGGACGGCTCGATCGCTTCCACGACCGCGACAATGGGTATCGCCGTGGCCGCGGTCGCCGATGTCCCGACCCTTTCGGTGGTGCTGGGCGAGCCGGTTGTCTCTGGCGGCGGCGGCGACGACGACGATCGCGGGCATGGGCGCGGTCATGACGACGACCGCCCCGGCCGCGGCGTGGGTCACGAGCGCCACGGCGAAGGCCGCGGCTACGGGCACGATCATGACGACGAAGGCGTTGTCCGGACCTTCCCACTCGCAATCACCGGCGCGCTTACGGATGCGGACAGCTCCGAGACCTTGAGCTTCACGGTCGGCGGCTTGCCCGAGGGCGCGGAGCTCTCGGCCGGGACCGACAACGGCGACGGCACCTGGACGCTGACCGCGGACCAGCTGCAGGGCCTCGCCATCGTTCCGCCCGCGAACTACAGCGGCGCGATACCGTTGACGGTGACCGCCACCTCGACTGAGAGCGGTCGGATGGCGACGACCGCGGGCTCGATCACCGT
>MIAC01000184.1:26703-32007 GCA_001830475.1 Rhodospirillales bacterium RIFCSPLOWO2_12_FULL_67_15 | reverse complement strand
CGGTCCTCGCGGTGAGCAACGCGGCGGGCGCGGAGGACACGGCCATTCCGCTGAATATCTCCGCGGCGCTGACCGACGCCGACGAAACCCTCGGGATCACCATCGCCGGCGTGCCGGAAGGCGCTGTGCTCTCGGCCGGCAGCGACAACGGCGACGGCACCTGGACGCTGACCGCGGACCAGCTCGAAGGGCTGACCCTCGTTCCGCCCGCGAACTACAGCGGCGAGATGGCGCTGACGGTGATCGCGACGGCGACCGACGCCGACGGCAGCACCGCCGCGCGCACGGCGGGCCTCAACATCGAGGTGTCGCCGGTCGCGGACGCGCCGGTCCTCGCGGTGAGCAACGCGGCGGGCGCGGAGGACACGGCCATTCCGCTGAATATCTCCGCGGCGCTGACCGACGCCGACGAAACCCTCGGGATCACCATCGCCGGCGTGCCGGAAGGCGCTATGCTCTCGGCCGGCGCCGACAACGGCGACGGGACCTGGACGCTGACCGCGGACCAGCTCGAAGGGCTGACCCTGACCCCGGCCGAGGACTCGGCCGAGGACTTCACCCTCACCGTGACGGCCACCGCCCGCGCCGCGGACGGCTTGATCGCTTCCACGACCGCGACAATGGGTATCGCCGTGGCCGCGGTCGCCGATGTCCCGACCCTTTCGGTGGTGCTGGGCGAGCCGGTTGTCTCTGGCGGCGGCGGCGACGACGACGATCGCGGGCATGGGCGCGGTCATGACGACGACCGCCCCGGCCGCGGCGTGGGTCACGAGCGCCACGGCGAAGGCCGCGGCTACGGGCACGATCATGACGACGAAGGCGTTGTCCGGACCTTCCCACTCGCAATCACCGGCGCGCTTACGGATGCGGACAGCTCCGAGACCTTGAGCTTCACGGTCGGCGGCTTGCCCGAGGGCGCGGAGCTCTCGGCCGGGACCGACAACGGCGACGGCACTTGGTCGCTGACCACGGACCAGCTCTCGGGTCTGATGCTGACCACGGACGCTTCGCTCACCGATACGTTCCCGATCACCGTCACCGCGATTGCGACCGAGGCCGAGGGCGATATCGCGACGGCGGCCGCGAACGTCGCGGTGCCGGGTTATGCCGAAGGCGGCGCCGGAGATTACATCGTCGGCGGCCCCCGCGGCGACGAACTCGTGGGCACGACGGGCGACGACGCCATCTTCGGCCGTGGCGGCGACGACGAAATCGAGGGCGGCAAAGGCGACGATGCGCTCTATGGCGGCAAGGGCGACGATACGCTCGAAGGCGGCCAGGGCGACGATGCGCTCTATGGCGGCAAGGGCGACGATACGCTCGAAGGCGGCCAGGGCGACGATGCGCTCTATGGCGGCAAGGGTGACGATACGCTCGAAGGCGGCCAGGGCGACGATGCGCTCACGGGCGGCGAGGGCGGCGATACCTTCATCTTCGACTCCAAGGCCGGCAAGGATGTCATCGCCGACATCATGAACGAGGACAAGATCGTGTTCGACGGCAACGAGTTCAACGCCGAGGATATGGTCTTCTCCGAGAACGACTCGGGCAACGTGGTCATCTCCTTCGGCGGCGAGAACGCGCCCGATACTTCGGTCACCCTCGAAGGGGTCAGCATGAGCGATATCGGCGACGGTTATACCGTCACCCAGAGCGGCGACCAGGTGACAGTGACCCTCAAGATGGAAGACGATAGGGTTACTTGAATAACCCGCGCCGGAGCGGCGACCCCTCCGGCGCTTTATTGTACGCGGGCAAACGTCATGCCGCGAGCTCGTCGGGCTTCTCGCGGAAGTGCGCCCAGCGTTCCATGCCGCCCCGGTTCTCGAGGAAATTGATCAGGGCCGTGACCGACTTGCGGTCGTAGCGTGTTTCCATCTGCCCGAGCAGGATCGAACAGCATTTCTCGAATGTCATGGCGTCGCGGTAGGCGCGCGGGCTGACCATGCCGACGAAGGCGTTGGCGACCGCCAGCATGCGGGCGGTGCGCAGGATTTCCTCGCCCTTGAGGCCGAGCGGGCCCTTGCCGTCCCAGGTCTCGCCCATCTGGCGGATGGTTTCGACCACGGGGCCCTCGAAGATCACCCCTTCAAGCAGGTCGGCGGCGATGAGATGGCTGGAGAAGAGCAACTTCTTCTCCTCGGCGCTGAGATTGACGGTCTTGGTCAGCACGTCGGGCGGGATGAAGATCTTGCCGAGGTTCATCAGGCTGCCCGCGGTATCCGCCGTCTTCATTTCCAGATCGTCGGCGCCCATCTCCTTGGCGATGCACTTGACGACCTCGGACACGCGGGTCGAGTGATTGGCGGAGAAGGGGTCGCGCCGGTCGACCACGCTGACCAGGGTGTCGATCAGCGAGCGCAGCATCTTCTCGTTCTTCCGCCGCTCGCGGGTGAGCTCGGAAATATCATCGAGGATCATCAAAATGCCGGGCGGATAGTCGCGGTCTCCGCGCAAGGGAATATGCACCGACTTGACGACCTGGATTTCCGGCTCGCCTTCCTCGGGACTATCGTCGGCCTCGAAATAATGGAGGTGTTCCTGCCGTTCGAAATCGCGCAGCACCGCCTTGTTGATTTCGGCGAGGGCCTGCGCCTTGATCGGCCCGATCACCTGGGCCATGGTCTTGCCCATCATGTCCGCGATCTGGATCCCGGACTCGCGCGCGGCGGGTTCGTTGGCGAAGGTGTATTTGGTCTCGCCGTCCACCGCGACGATGACCGTCGGCTGACTGTTGGTGACCAGCCGCATGAACTTGCTCATGTTCTCGAACCGCTCGGAGGAGATGCGGAAGTTATCCGCCGCTTCCAGCGCCCGGATGCTGCTGCCGTGGCGCCAGACCCCGAAAATGGTGGCCGAGACGACGCCGAGGAAAAGCAGGAACACGGTCAGGATGGTGGTCAGGCGGGTATCGGTGGCCGCGAGTGCCTCCTCGCGCGACACCTTGCGGATCAGGACCCACGGGGTATTGGCGACGGCGCGGGAAACGACCAGGGATTCGGCCCCGGCGTAGTCGCGCTTGAGGGCGAAGCCGCCCGGCTTATCCAGCGCCCACGCCCCTTCGAGGGAAGGCGTGTCCAGCGTCAGCGCCTTTTTCAGCGGCGGGGAGCCGTCGGCGAGCGGCGAGAGGTACTGGACCGTTTGCCCTTCCTTGCGCACAAGATAGGTTTCGCCGGTCTTTTCGGTCGCGCCCGGCTGCTTCAGGCGGTCGAACAGATCGCTGCCGAGAAGCCGGACGCCGATCACCGCGCCGATGCCCTTGGAACCGGTATCCTGGATGCCGAAGATAGGGAGCGCGAAGCCGACCGCGGGCTGGGCGCTCGCGCCGAGGAAAACGTCGATCAGGGCCGGTTGCCCTTCCAGCGCCTTGGCGAGCGCGATGCGCATGGCGGGCGACATCGGCGGCATACCCGGCGAGCTCGCCACCGGCGCGCCGTTTCCGTCCACCAGTCCGACGCCGGCGACGCCCGCGCGCTCGATGTTGGCGGCGACCTCGCCGACCGCGGGCGGCGGCCTGAAGCCGGTCCGCTCGGCGGTCGCGATCAGGAAATTGCGCAGGTACTGCGCTTGCGCCGCCGTCTCGGCCACGGCCGAGCCGCCCCTCTCCTGGGCCTGCACCAGTTCGGTGACATAGAGTTGGACCGAGGCGTTCTCGGAGACCTCGCGCAAGTAAGCGAAATTCTGCTCCATCCACTCGTTGATGGCGGCGACGCGGCTGTCGGCGACGATGGCGAGGCGCACCTGCCATTCCTGCAGCGCCCGCTCGCGCTCGTCGCCCACGAACTTGAAGGTGAAAACGACCGCCCCGACGATCAACAGCAGAATCGCGCCGATGGCGCCGGCGACGGCCTTGTTGATGGGACGTTTCGGCTTCGCCTCTTCCTTGGCAGTCGGGGCCGGTTCCGTTTCGCTCATCGTCTCTCCGAAAAACCCATATTTTCCAGCATCCTAAGGGATCGCGAGCCTGAGGCAAGCGCTTTAGCCGAATCCGCGGTCTGCCGGGGTTCGGGTTCCGAGGGCCTTGCCTCTTTCCCCCCGGATGGCAGAATCGAAACCAAACCAATGTGTTCCAGGTCGGACATGATCGGCAAGACCGAATTTTTCGAATCCCGAACGAGCGCCGGTCTTCGTGCGGTTCTTGTTGTCGGAGCCTTTTGCTTTGCGACCGCGGCGGCGGCGCAGGCGCCGAGCGTGGACCCGGCCGGCGGGTTGCAGCCGAGCTATTTCGGCACCCGCGAGTTGCGGGCGTCGAATCTGGAGGCGTTCAAGCAATGGAACGGGGCGTTGGCGCGCTTCTCCAAGGAAAGCGCCGAGAAGCTGGAAGGCAGTTGCGAGGAAAAGCGATTCAACGCCTGCAATTACCTGAAGCTCAAGCAGTTTCTCGACAGCATCAAAGCCAAGGACCGCATGGCCCAGGTCGTCGCGGTCAACGCCCTGATCAACAAGGCCAAGTACGTCACCGACGACTCCAACTGGAACCAGAAGGAATACTGGAACTCGCCCGGCGAATTCATGGCGCGCTTCGGCGATTGCGAGGATTTCGCCATCGCCAAGTTCGTCGCCCTGGAGATGCTCGGCTTCTCTCAGGAATCGAAGCGTGTCGTCGCGGTCAAGGACCTCAATTTGAAAGTCGGGCATGCGGTCCTAGTCGTTTTCCTCGACGGGAAGTCCTGGGTGCTCGACAACCAGATTCCCCAGGTGATCGAAGCCGCGAAAATCCGCCACTACGATCCGGTCTTCTCCATCAACCAGAAATACTGGTGGCGCCACATACGTTGAGCGCGAAGGACGGTCCGATCGTTCTTACTCGTGGCGCCGGTTCTTGCCCGCGCGCCGGAGCCCTGTGCGGCGGGCGTCGTCGCGGCGATCCTTCCCGGAACGGCGCTCTTTCTTGATCGAAGCGCTTGTCTTTTTGCGCCTCTCCGCAAGGCGGCTGTTTCGTTCGCGGCGATCGCGCGCGCTGCGGCGAAGCGCGGACCGGGCATCGGATTTGCCGGTCTTGGATTTGGTCACGGTTTCTTTGGGCATACCACCCCCCTAGATCGGTTCAGGCGGCCTCGAAGATAGCGTAAAGACCATTCGTCCGCCTTAAAAAAGAGTGGCGGATTCGGGAGCGGACGTTACAGTCTCGCCGCCTTCACCTATAAAAAAACCATGAGCGAGATCGAAACCGAAGTCCGCCGCCGCCGCACGTTCGCGATCATCGCGCATCCCGACGCCGGCAAGACGACGCTCACCGAAAAGCTGTTGCTGTTCGGCGGCGCGATTCAGCTCGCCGGCGCGGTCAAGGCGCGCGGCGATCGG
>MIAC01000184.1:25171-26687 GCA_001830475.1 Rhodospirillales bacterium RIFCSPLOWO2_12_FULL_67_15 | reverse complement strand
ATTGGATGAAGGTCGAGCGCGAGCGCGGCATTTCGGTCGCGACTTCGGTCATGACGTTCGAATTCGAGGGCCTGGCCTTCAACTTGCTCGATACCCCCGGGCACGAGGATTTCAGCGAAGACACCTACCGCACCCTGACCGCGGTCGATTCCGCGGTCATGGTCCTGGACGCGGCCAAGGGCATCGAAGCGCAAACCCGCAAGCTGTTCGAGGTTTGCCGCCTGCGCGACGTGCCCATCGTCACCTTCATCAACAAGATGGACCGCGACGGGCGGCATTCCTTCGAGTTGTTGGACGAGATCGAAAAGACGCTCGCCCTCGACGCCACCCCGGCGACTTGGCCGATCGGCATGGGCCGTTCGTTCCTCGGTTGCTACGACCTCTTTCGGGATCGCTTGGCGCTGATCGCCAAAAGCCGCGCCGGCGCGTTGCCCGAGCCGGGCGAGGTCTGTCACGGCCTCGACGATGCCAAGCTCGCGAAGCTTCTGCCGGAGGATGCGCTGGCGACGTTGCGGGAGGAGGCGGCGACGGCGCGCGGCGCGTCCAAGCCGTTCGACTTGCAGGCCTACCGCGAGGGCCATCTCACGCCGGTCTTCTTCGGTAGCGCCATCAACACTTTCGGCGTGCGCGAGCTGCTCGAGGGCTTGGCCGAAATCGCGCCGTCGCCGCGCCCGCAACCCGCCGCCGAGCGCGCCGTCGCGCCGACCGAAACCAAGGTCAGCGGCTTCGTTTTCAAGATTCAGGCCAACATGGACCCCAAGCACCGCGACCGCACCGCCTTCGTCCGGCTCGCGTCGGGGCGCTTCCGGCGGGGGATGAAGCTCTATCACGTCCGCTCGGACAAGCAGATGACCATCCACAACCCGCTCATGTTCCTGGCCCAGGATCGCGAGCGGGTCGACGACGCCTGGCCCGGCGACATCATCGGCATTCCCAACTACGGCGGCCTCAGGATCGGCGACACGCTCACCGAGGGCGAGGCGCTGCATTTCACCGGCATCCCGAGCTTCGCGCCGGAGCTGTTGCAGAAGGCGCGCCCCGAAGACCCGCTCAAGGCCAAGCATCTCGATCGCGCGCTCCGCCAACTCGCCGAGGAAGGCGCGGCCCGGGTCTTCAAGCCCGCCTTCGGGGTGGACCGGATCGTCGGCGTGGTCGGGCCGCTCCAGTTCGAGATTCTCGCCGACCGGGTGCGGACCGAGTACGAAATCGCGGTCCGCTTCGAGCCGACCGAATTGCTGACCGCGCGCTGGGTGCGCGCCGGCGACGCGGCCACGCTCAAGCGCTTCGGCGACGCCAACCGCGCCAGCATGGCCGAGGACCACGACGGCGAGCCGGTTTTTCTCGCCCGCAACGCCTGGCATCTCGACCGGGCGGCGCAGGACTGGCCGGAGATCGAATTCCTCAAGACCCGCGATCAAGCGGCTTGAGATTTGCGGCCCTCCGCCGGATAAATTCTCCCGGCCATGTGGTATCACCCCGAACCCGATCTTTCGCTCAAGCCCGCGTTGGAGGAGCT
>MIAC01000184.1:15815-25159 GCA_001830475.1 Rhodospirillales bacterium RIFCSPLOWO2_12_FULL_67_15 | reverse complement strand
CACGGATATCGCGCGGGCTTTCGCCGTCTGCGGTCTGCCGGAAACCCGCAATCGCAAGCCGGGCTTTCCCGGCTTGGTGCGGATCATCGTCGGCCAGCAGGTGTCGGCGGGCGCGGCGCGGGCGATCGCCGGGCGGCTGGATGCGGCCGTCGCCACGATCACGCCCGTCGCCATGCTCAAGGCGACGGACGCGCGCCTGCGCAAGGCCGGTTTGAGCCGCTCCAAGATCGCCTACATCAAGGGCTTGGCGCGTGCGATCGAGGCGGGGTTACTCGATCTCGAAGCGATCGCGCGCCAAGACGACGACGCGGCGATGGCCAGCTTGCGTGCCCACAAGGGGATCGGGCGCTGGAGCGCGGAGCTCTACCTGCTGTTCTCGTTGCGCCGGCCCGACGTCTGGCCGGCGGGCGATCTCGCCGTGCGCATGGCGCTGAAGCGATTGAAAAGACTGCGCGTGGTGCCGGACGAAAAGCGCATGGACCGCATCGCCGAACCCTGGCGGCCGCATCGCAGCGCCGCGGCGCTGTTCCTCTGGCATTACTACCGCCACCCCGGAATCCCCGGCGGCTGACAGCACAGGAGAAACCATGAACACGATTATCAACCGGATCGGTTGCGCGGCGGTCGCTTTCGCTATGACCGCGACGGCGGCGGCGCAAGGCCCAGGCCCCTACGTGGGTGAAAAGACCCGCGCGGTGAAGGCGTTGTCCGCCGAGGAGACCCGCGATCTGCTCGAAGGCCGGGGCATGGGCCTGGCCAAGGCCGCCGAACTCAACCATCACCCGGGGCCGATGCACGTTCTCGAACTGGCAAGCCAACTCGGACTTTCGGACGGCGATGTGGCGGCGGCGCGCCGGGTGTTCGAAGCGATGCGGATGGAGGCCCGCGCGCTTGGGCAGGAGATCATAGCGGCCGAGGGCGAACTCGACCGGCTGTTCGCGCACGGTCCTGTCGACGCGGCCGCGGTCGAGGCGTTGACGGCGAAGATCGGCGCGTTGCACGGAAAGCTCCGCGCCGTTCACCTCAAGGCGCATCTCGCCATCCGGCCAATGCTCGCGGCAGAAACCGTCGCCCGCTACGACGCGTTGCGCGGCTACGCGGGCGAAGCCGACCGCGGTCACGGCCCCGGCGCGGACGCGCACCGGCATTGAGAACGCCGTTTTCATCGCGTCTCTTGAATACGGTTCCCGTGGACAAGCGCGAACAGCGCCGGAGTGTCGGATTCCTCTCGTGCCAAGTCGGGGATTCGCGTTGTCATCGGAACAAGCCTTTCATCTTGTCCCAGAGGCTTTGTTCGCTATGGCCATGGGGCGTCTGGGTCCTGTTGACGAGCGCGTTGATGAAAAGGACGAGGTTCACCGGCTCGAACTTGAGGCCGTGGAAACGAGCGCGTAGCTGCCCGTCCTGGTCGATGACGTGCGTGACGACGGCGTGAATCTGATAGCCGTCGTCGGTCTTGGTGAACTTAAGCCCATACGCTTCGGCAAGCCTTCGCGTCGTGTCTTCCGGCTGATCTTTTCCAGCCGTGAGAAAGATCCAGTTCGCCGAGTCGAGGCCATGGGCTTGGCCGTAGTCGCGTAATACCTCGGAGGTGTCGCGTTTCGGATCGGTCGTGATCGTCACGAACCGGACCTGCTCCTTCATGGGTGTCTGATTGACCATGCGCTGGACCTCGGCGATGCGTTCGGCATGAAGTGGACACACGTCGGGGCAGTTCGTGTAAATGAAGTGCAGAATTACGACCTTGTCGCGCAAATCGGTGAGGGCGACGGTGCGGCCTTCGGCGTCCTGGAGCGTGAAGCTGGGCGCTTCCTTGTCCATTGGCTGGAAATATTTTTCCTTGTCGCCAAGCTGGGTCTGCAACTCCTCGATCGAATGGGCCTGCGCCGCAGGCGCGATCGCCGCCGTGAACGCGACCGCCATCAACCAACCGATCGTGCCGCCCATCATCGGGAGGCTCGCTGGTTGAGGATGTTCTGGCGCGTCCGTATCTCGGCCGGCCAATGACTCTTGATGAACGCGAGGACGGCCCAGATTTGCTCGTCCGTCAGAGCGGGGCCGAAGGCCGGCATGTCGCTTTCATATCCTTCGGGCGCGAGCGGCGGCTTGAGGCCCAGCTTGGTGATGCGGAAGAGCTGGTCGTCCGGATGATGCCAGGTGTGGCCGGACCGGTCGTGCGGCGGCGCCGGCAACCGGTCATCGGGTTTGCGAATCCTCCAGTCCGGCTGGCCTTCCAGCTTCGCGCCGTGGCAGCTCGCGCAATCCTGCCGGTAAACCGTTTCGCCGAGCGCTACTTGGCGCGCGTCGTCGGGATCGGCGCGTCCGGTCGAAGGTGGTGGCCAGAATGTCCACACGGCCGCGGCCGCCGCGGCGACCACGGCCACGCCGAGAAACAGGCCGAAGGAAAGCCGCATTTGCGAGCCCTCCGTCATTCGACCGCGTAGACCCGTGGCGTTCCGCGCGAAAGCTCGTAGATCGTGAACGGTTCGCTTTTTCGTCCCGTCATGCCGGGCGAGCCTTGGGGCATGCCGGGAAGCGAAATGCCCTTGATCGCGGGACGCTCGGTCAGCAGACGGTCGAGCGATTTGACCGGCACGTGACCCTCGACGACGTAGCCGCCTATCAGCGTGGTATGGCAGCCTTCGAGGTGCTCCGGCACGCCGTGCTGTCTGTTGATCAACGAAAGGTCGTGGGTCGGCTTGACCGTAACTTTGTAGCCATTTTGCCGCAGGTAATCGGCGTAGCCCTCGCAGCAGTCGCACTGCGGGTTCTTGTAAAGCGCGACCGGGGGCTTTTCGCCGGCAGATGCAAAAGGCGGCGCTACAGCCAGCGCAAACATCGCCGCAAGTACGGTACGAATCATTTCTCCTCTCCTTTGGTTGATGTCGCCCACTGCTCGTGTTCCTCTCGGCGCTCAACATCTCTTTTCGATGAACGTGCCGATCTCGGCCGGATCGGCGAAGATCACGGACGCGCGATCGCCCATCATGCCGGCGCCCATAATGGCGGGATGGCCCTTCGCGGGCCCCGTGGCGCTGGAGTCGGTCTTGAAGCGCAGGTTGAACTCCCAGAAAGGCGGCAATTCGCCGACGGCGGTCGTCACAAGGTAGGTATCGCCGCAGTAGCGGATCGCGACGACCTGCTGCGCCGGGGCGAGCGTCTTCAGGTTCTGCATCTGCGGTCCGCGCCCCATCCCGCCGCCCATCATGCCGCCTTGCGCGGTCTGGCCCGCCGAACCGCTCGCGCCGCCGGCCTTCAGGAAGCCGATCAGGCCGACGCGTGCCTTCGCATCCTTGATCCCCGGAAAGATCATCGTATTGCCGGAGACGAGCGCCTTGGGATCGGCAAGCCAGGCATCGAGGGTCGCGTCGTTCCACACGATGTCGGCGGATTTGAGCGCGGGCGAATAGCGGGCGAACCCTTCGGCGGTGCCGGCCTTGCGGCCCCACAGATGGGCGAGACTTGGCCCGGTCATGTGGCGTCCGGGTTCGAGCGAATGGCAGGCCGCGCAGGCGCTGAATGCGCGCGCGCCGGCTTCCGTGTCACCGGCCGCGTTGGCGGTCGCGGCGGCCGCGATTCCGCCCAGAACCAAAGCGACTGCCAGGAAGATGCGTTGCATGACCAATTTTCTCTTCAGATTACGCGGATCACGCCCATCATCCCGGCCGCCTGATGTTCGAGAATGTGACAATGGAACATCCAGTCGCCGGGATTATCGGCCACGAAGGCGATTTCTGCGCGCTCGCGCGGGGCGAGCAGCACCGTGTCTTGCCATTCGCGATAGCGTGTCGGATTTCCGTTGCGGCCGATCACCCGGAACGAATGGCCGTGCAGGTGGATCGGATGATGCCAAGCCGTGTTATTGTGCAGGACGAGCACGGAGGAACCGCCGAGCTTGAGATTCAGGAACGGATCGTGCACATGTCCGGTAGCGCTGACTCCGTTGATGGTCCAGATCCCGTTGTGCATCATCCCCCGCGGGTCTATCCGGCCGCCCCCCATCATTCCACCCATCATTCCGCCACCCATCATTCCGCCCCCCATCATCCCGCCACCCATCATTCCGCCCCCCATCATCCCACCCATCATCCCGCCGCCGAACGTGACCTCGTGGCGCTCCGCGGCTTTCAGGTTGGGCTCGGGCATGGTGTTGGCGGCCAGCGCGACCGGAGTATCGAGCGGACGCTGGCGCAGCGGCTCCTGCTCGTAGACGAAGTCGAGAAGTCGGTAAGCGAGCCCATCGTAGAAGGTGTCGGTCACCCCGAAGCGGTCGCCGGGCTTGCCGGTCATGTCGAGCAATACGTCCGCGCGCATGGCCGGGCCAAGGACAACGCGGCCGCCCTTGGGTTCGTGCGATTCGACCGGCTGGCCGTCGTAGGCGACGACCAAGGGACGGTGGCCCGCGAACTCGAGCCCGAAGATGCGGGCATTGGCCGTGTTGATCAGGCGCAGTCTGATCCGCTCGCCGCTCCGAACGGCGAAGGTCTCGGGGATACGGCCGTTGACCGTGACCGTGTTGCCGACCCGGCCGTTGTGACTCGCGTCCATCATGTTGCCGAAGTCGGGACTGATCTGGGCGTCCTCCAGGAGCCGCCAGTCGTCGAGGACCCAGACGATGTCGCGATCGACCTGGATCGCCGTCCGCTCTTCGACGATCAATGGGCCGGAAAGGCCTCGGCCGACCTGCTCGGAACCGCGCTGGTGCGGGTGGTACCAGTAGGTGCCCGCATCCGGCACGTCGAATTCGTAGACGAAGGTCTCGCCCGGGGCGATCGGCTTCTGCGTCAGGTGGGGGACCCCATCCATCGCGTTCGGCACGCGCACGCCGTGCCAGTGGACCGTGGTTTCCTCGTCGAGCCGGTTCTCGACCGCAACGCGGAGGCGTTCGCCCTGCCGAGCCCGGATCTCCGGGCCCGGCACCGTGCCGTTGTAGGCCCACACGGCCGTCTCCGGATGGCGCCCGCCGACAAGCCGGGCCCGACCGTGGCCGGCGACGATTCGGAATTCGCGGATATCGGACCCGCGCGCCGGCCAGGCTGGAGCCGAGGCCGTCAACGCGAATCCCGCGCCCGTCCCGAGAAAGGCACGGCGCGATAAGGGCGAAAAGTGTTTGTAATTCATGTTCAGATCCTCGTCGATCTCGATGACATGAGGTGCCAGCATGAATCTTGCCGGCAAACCTCCGCACGGCGTGGCACAGGGCGAACGGCCCGGCGCGAACGTGCTCAAACGCTCACTTGGTCGCGTTCAGCGACCTAATGCGCGTCAACCGAAATCGGTGAATCTGGGAGGATAGGGATCCGGGGAGGGAGTTCGTCCGCGAACGAACCGATAGCCTGGTACGTGCGGGTCAGCTACATCCGGCGCTGTCGCAACAAACCCGGAGGGCAGAAGCGCTGGGACAGAAGCAGTACACATCGGAATGCAGGTGTCGGCTTTTGTATTGCCGTCGTCACCACCGCCACAGGCGTCGCAGCCTCCCTGTCCGGTGGCGCCCATGTTGGACGCCATGGCCATCTTGGCTGCCATGTCGCTGGCCTGGACGGCGGACAAGGTCATGCCCAGGGCCAGAAAAACCGCGAGAAGCAAAGCCGAGAGCCGTCGAGAGGACCAGCGTTTCATCATTGGATCAGTATTGCAGAAACACAGTTCAGCGACAAGTCAACTGCCTGTGAGAGCTACTCCTCGCTGAACGTTCCCGGCCGGGGCACGATCCCGGTGCCGCCGCAGATCAGGCACACGACCGATTGATCGGGGCGGTATTTGCCGGGCTCGCGGCGAAAGTCGCCGCTCCGTTGCGCGGTCACCATGCCCGAACCCGCGCAGGAGGGGCAGTTTTGGAATTTCGCCAAGGGTTCGTCGTTGGCGGGCGGGGGCGGTTCGGCGGGCATGATCCTAACGGTCTCGATGCTAGCAGAAACCGCCCCCGGCGGGAGCTGCCGTTGACCCTCTCCGGGCGCGATGCTAGGGTTTCGGCCGATCTTTCGTAAAAAAACGGGCGAATGCGGAGGTCAGCGGCAAACCATATTTCGCCGGGGCCGTTCACGGGGGACGCAGCTCCGATGCGCCGGTCGGCGCCGAAGCCTCGCCTTCGACGGCGATCGCGATCCAACAGGGAGGAAAAATCATGGCTGGCAAATACGAGTTGAAGCGACGGCGGTTCTTGCAGACGACGGCCGCGGGGAGCGCCCTGCTCGCCGCTCCGTTCATCGGCCTCAGGCAAGCGCACGGCCAAGCCGCCATCAAGATCGGCGCCCAGGGCGTCTCTTCGGGCTCGCATGCCGATTACGGCCGCCAAATCCAGATGGGCGCCCGGTTCGCCGCGGAGGAGGTCAATGCCAAGGGCGGCATCATGGGCCGACCGGTCGAGATCCTGTATCGGGATGACGAGCTCAACAATGACGTCGCCTTGAAGAACGCTCGTTTCTTCAAGGAACAAGGCGTCAACTTCATGGTTGGCACGGATTCCAGCGGCGTTTGCCTGGCGTTGGGCCCGGTGCTGCCCGAACTGGACCTGATCCAGATCTTCACCCACGCGGCGACCGAGAAGTTGAACGAAGACCTGGTCTTCAAGAAGGGCATCAAGCACATCTTCCGCGGCAGTGTGCCGGTCTACCAGGACGCCATCCTGCCGGCGCTGGTTTTCAAGGACAACAAGGACATCAAGCGCATCGCCAACCTGGGTGCCGACTACGAGTACGGGCGCACCTCCTGGGCCATGTTCCACAGCACGCTGAGGAAGCACCGGCCCGATGTGGAGATCGTCGGCGAGGCCTGGGCGCCTTTCTTCACCGCCGATTTCACGCCGCACATCAGCGCCTTGCTCGCCAAAAAGCCGGACTTGATCTTTGCCACCCCGTGGGCGGGGGAAGCGGTCCTGATGCTTCGCCAAGCGACGACGCTGGGGGTATTCGACTCGATACAGGTCTGGTGGCAGGCCATGGGCGGCTCCGTGGACGTGATGGAGGGAATCTCCCGCGACGTCGTGCAAGGCAAGTTCAAGAACAAGCTGTGGGCGACCGCCCGCTACATCTGGAATTGGCCGGACACCCCCGAGAACAAGGCTTTCGTCAACCGCTTCACCGACCGTTGGGGCCGTCTGCCGAACTACTCGGCGGAATGCACCTACTCGGCGGTTCTCGCGTTGAAGGCGGCGGTCGAAAAGGCCCGCTCCACCAAGACGGCGGACGTCATTAAAGCGCTTGAAGGGCTGGAGCTTTCCACCCCCGCCGGGAAGCGCTTCTACCGGCCGGAGGACCACCAGGCGGTCTACAACGTGCCGGCTGGACGGGTGACCTACGACAAGACGGTCGCCCCCATCGCGCATCTGACCGATCTCAAGGTGTTCCCGGCGGCGGATTACTTCCGCAAGCCGCCGTTCAATTGAAGCCGTCGAAGCGAAATCGGCAAAGGGAATGTCGTTCCGATTCGGATGACATTCTCTTTGCTTTTTCCCGCCGAGCGGACGCCGTTTCATGACCTTCGACGCGCTCGTTTACCAGGGACTTATCGGTCTCAGCCTGGCCATGTATCTGTGGCTGCTGGCCGCCGGTCTGACCATCGCGTTCGGCGTCCTCGGCATCGTCAACTTCGCCCACGGCAGCCTCTACATGCTGGGCGGCTACTTCGCCTTCACATTCTACGAAACCCTGGGGATGAACTTCTGGCTGTCGTTGCTCCTGGCATCGCTTAGCGGCGCCGCCATCGGATCGGTCATGGAGCGGTTCTTTCTTCGCTACATCTATCATCTCGACCTCTCCTATCAGATTCTCCTGACGTTCGGATTCGTCCTCATCTTTGCCGATGCCGCGAGGATTTTCTGGGGCGGGATTCCCCTGATCCCGCCGATGCCCGACGTCTTCGATTCGACCGTACCCATCGTCGGCCGTCCGTTTCCGGTTTACAACCTATTCGTCATCTTCGTCGGGTTCGCGGCCAGCGTGGCGCTCTGGATTCTGCTCGACAAGACGAGCTGGGGGGAAACGGTTCGCGCGTCCGCCTCCGACCGCGAGATGGCCGGCGCGCTGGGCGTCAACATCCCCCGCCTGTTTACCGTCGTGTTCGGCTTCGCGGCGATGTTGGCGGCGCTGAGCGGGGCGCTGGGCACTCCGGTCCGGGCGATGACGCCCGGCATCGGCACCTCGGTCATCATCGACGTCTTCATCGTCGCCGTCATCGGCGGGCTCGGGAACCTGCCGGGCGCCTTCGTCGGCGCGCTCGTCATCGGCCTGTTGAAGGCCTATGGCGTGCTGCTCTTTCCCGACGCCGATTTGTTCATGACGTATCTCATCATGGCTCTCGTCCTGCTGTTTAGGCCGAAGGGGCTACTGGGGGGGCGCTGAGCGATGGTCGGCTGGGCTACGCTGACAAAGGCCGGGTCCCAGGTCAGGATCGCCGGCATCGCGGCGGCGGCGATTCTCGTCGTCGTCCTGTTGACGATTCCCCTGTTCGGAGACTACGTCATCTGGCTGACGGCCAACATGCTGATCCTCGCGCTCTTCGCGGTCGGCTTTAATCTGCTGTTCGGATTTACCGGGCTTTTGTCGTTCGGACAGGCCGGGTTCTTCGCTGTCGGCGGTTACGTGTGCGCCAAGATCCTACTCGCGGTTCCGTCCTTGCTGCTGGGCGTCATCGGCGGCGTGCTCGCCGCCGGGGGGGCGGCGCTGATCATCGGCTTCCTCTGCGTCCGCCATACCGAAATCTACTTTGCGATGCTGACGCTGGCCTTCGGGATGATGATCCACTCGATCATCTGGAAATGGCGCTCCGTCACCGGTGGCGACGACGGGCTGGTCGGCGTGCCGCGGGCACCGTTGGAGATTCCCGGGGTGCTGTCCATCGAGATGGCCGCCTTGGACCGTTACTACTATTTCGTCCTTGTCCTCGTGGTGTTGGGAATCCTGGCCATATGGGGCGTCGTGCGCTCGTCGCTGGGGCTGACGTTGCAGAGCATCCGCGACAGCGAAAGCCGGGTCACCTTCAGCGGCCTCTCGGTCAGGAAGTACCGGCTCATCGCCTTCACCATCGCCGGACTGGCCGCCGGGCTGGCCGGGGCCCTCATGGTCCCCCTGGGACGGTCGGCATCGCCGGCGATTGCGAACTGGACGTTTTCCGCCGAACCGGTGATCGCCACCCTGCTTGGCGGCGCCTCCGCCTTCGCCGGCCCCATCGTCGGCGCCTTCCTGTTCTACATCATCAAGGAGATCGTCGTCATATTCACCGGATACTGGATGATGACCCTCGGCATCATCGTGGTCGCCCTGGTGCTCGGATTCCGGGGCGGGATCGTCAGCGTCATCCAACACCACCTGCTGCCTTTGCTGACGCGAGCGCGTCAAGGGAAA
>MIAC01000184.1:7655-15769 GCA_001830475.1 Rhodospirillales bacterium RIFCSPLOWO2_12_FULL_67_15 | reverse complement strand
GACGTTCGGCGATTTCGTCGCCGTGAACGACGTCCATTTGACGCTGGAAAAAGGAGTGCTCACGTCGATCATCGGACCCAACGGCGCCGGCAAGACGACCCTCATCAACCTGTTCACGGGCAAGCTCTCCTGCGATTTCGGCCGCCTGTTCTTCGACGGAATGGAGATCACCGACCTCACGCCGCACGAGCGGGTGCGCCGCGGGATCAGCCGTTCCTTTCAAATCACCAACATTTTTCCGCAGATGACCGTGGTGCAGAACCTGCAGTTGCCGGTGCTGGCGCGCCTGGACCGCGCCGCCCGTCCCTTCGCTCGCCCCGATCGCGACCCGGACGTAGGGGCCGAGGTGGAAAGCCTGCTCGAGGACATCGGTCTCCGGGAGTTGCGCAACGTCCGCGCCAAAGCGCTCGCGCACGGCGATCAGCGGCTCCTGGAGATCGGCATGGCGATCGCCTGCCGCCCGCGCCTTTGTTTCCTCGACGAGCCCTGTTCTGGAATGAACCCCGGCGAGCGCGTGCAAATGCAGGAGCTCATCCGCAAACTGACGGCCATGCGCGCCGTGACGTTCGTCATCGTGGAGCACGACATGGACGTGGTGTTCGCGCTCTCCGACTGGGTGATCGTCATGCACCAGGGAACGGTGCTCACCGAAGGCAGGCCCGAAGCCATCCGCAACCATGCAGGGGTGCAGGAAATCTACCTGGGAGAGAAAGTCGGTGCCTGAAACGATTCTGGCGTTGGAAGGGGTGGTCGCCGTCTACGGATTCAGCCGGGTGCTGCAAGGTGTCTCGCTGGCGGTCGAACGCGGCAAGGTGATCGCCCTCTTGGGCCGTAACGGCGCCGGCAAGACGACGACGTTGCGCAGCATCATGGGGCTGGTCACCGTGCAGTCCGGCCGCATCGATTTCGAAGGAGTGGAACTCCGCGGAAAGCCGTCGTTCGAAATCGCCCGGCTCGGGATCGGTTACGTCCCCGATGACCGGCGAATCTTCCCAGACCTCAGTGTCGAGGGGAACCTGGCCCTGGCGGGGCGCCACAGTCCGCGCGGCGGTGGCGGTTTCTGGAACCTTTCTACGGTCTACGAACTATTCCCGCCGCTGCGCGAGTTCCGCGCCCGTAAGGGCTCTGTCCTCAGCGGCGGCGAACAGAAAATGCTGGCCCTCGGCAGGGCGCTCATGGGGAACCCGAAGCTGCTGATGCTCGACGAGCCGTCCGAGGGGTTGAGCCCTTTGATCCTGCGCGGCCTTGTGGAGGCCATTCAGAAAGTCGGCGCCGAAGGAATGACCATCCTGATCGCCGATCAGAATCTCAAATTCGCGCGGCGGCTGACCGATTACGCCTACATTGTCGAGAACGGAACCATTCGGCACCAGGGCGCCATGAAAGAGCTCTGGGAAGACAGCGAAATCGTCCGCAAATATCTCGCGGTCTGACCGTCGAAGACGCGCCCCTCTTGCCATGTGCCGGCGCCGACGGAGGACGCGACCTTCACTTCATGGCAGGACCTTGCTGACCCGATGCGAGCAGAAAACACCCCCGGCGGGAGGGGCCAACCCCGCTCGGTCTTTGCCTGCCCGCACCCGGCGTTGCTATAAGGGGCGCCAGGAGGCGGGCCATGGGATTTCGGCTTCGTTATGGCAATCTGCTCAGCCACATCCGGCTGCGCCAGCGCGTGATCAGCTTCAACGACCTGGTCCGGGCGGAAACGTCCGGGCGGCGGCGCTACCGCCTGCGCAAAATCGATTATTACCGCCTGCTGGCGCCTTATTTCGGCGCGCGCACGCGCGAACAGGTCTTGAACGTGCTGCCGGTTGTCGCGGCGCTGGCCTTGTTCCAGGTTTTTTTGCTGCGCACGCCGCTCGATGGCGCGGCGACGATCGGGCTCGGCATCGCGACCATCGTTCTCGGCCTGATGTTTTTCCTGGACGGGATCAAACTCGGCCTGATGCCGCTTTCCGAGAACATCGGTTTCGGCCTGCCGTCGCGCTCGGCGACGTCGGTGGTGCTGGGCGTTTCCTTCGTGCTCGGAGTCCTGGCGACGCTCGCGGAACCGGCCATCGGCGCGCTTCAGGCGGCGGGAAAGCTGATCGTGCGGGCCGAGGCGCCCCTGCTTCATGGCCTGCTCAACGACTACTCGATCGCGCTGGTCGGTGCGGTCGCCGTCGGCGTCGGCGCGGCGGTCGTGCTCGCCAACCTTCGCTATCTCTACAACATCCGGCTCAAGACCTTGGTGATCCTGACGCTCGTTCCGGCGCTGGCGATGACGGGCTATCTCGCCGGCGATCCGCTGCTCGCGCCGGTGCTCGGGCTCGCCTGGGATTGCGGCGCGATTACGACCGGCCCGGTGACGGTGCCGCTGATGCTGGCGATCGGGATCGGCCTTTCTTGCGCCGCCGGCAGGGAGGACAATCCTCTGTCCGGTTTCGGGATCGTGACCCTGGCCTCTCTATTTCCGGTGATCGCGGTGATGACGCTCGGCTTGATCGTGGCCGGGAACGGCGCGCCCGTGGCGGCGACGGTGAAGGAGCTCTCTGCGCCGGGTTGGTACGACGATCCGGCCGTGGCGGCCGCGATCGGCGCGGTGCGCGCGGTGGTGCCGTTGATCCTGTTCCTTCTGTTCGTTCAGCGGTTCGTCTTGCGCGCGCCGCTCAGCGACCGGACCCGGGTCTACTACGGCCTGGCCGCGGCGCTGGTCGGAATGGTGATGTTCAATCTCGGGCTTGCGTTCGGGCTTTCGCCGCTGGGGTCCCAGGCGGGCGAACACCTGCCGTCGGCGTTCGTCGTGACTTCCGGTGTGGGCGAAGCGCTCTATCCCTACTGGATCGGTCTTGTGCTCGTGCTCGTCTTCGCTTTTCTGGTCGGCTTCGGCGCGACGATGGCGGAACCGGCCTTGAGCGCCATGGGCGTGACGGTGGAAACGCTGACCGACGGCGCATTTCCCCGCCGGTTGCTGATCCGGACGGTGGCGTTCGGCGTCGCCGCCGGGATGGCCGTGGGCGTGACCAAGATTCTCTTCCATGTGTCGATCGCGGCGCTTCTTTTGCCGGCCTACGGGATCGCTCTCGCGCTGACGGTGTTCTCCAAGGAGGAATACGTGAACCTGGCCTGGGACAGCGCCGGGGTCACCACCGGGCCGGTGACGGTGCCACTGGTGCTGGCGTTCGGCCTCGGGCTCGGCGAAGCGGTCGGCGCCGCCGAGGGTTTCGGCGTTCTCGCCATGGCCTCGGTCGGACCGATCATTTCGGTGCTCGCGGTCGGGAAGTGGATCGATTGGATGGTCGAGCGCAAAATAACGGCTGAAGAAACCGAGATGGCGTAAGGACATGAGCAAGGACATCATCGTTTTGACGGACGCCGTTCTCCTCACCTGCATCGTCCAGCGTGGCGCGGGCGAGGCGGTGGTGGACGCCGCCCTGCAGGCCGGCGCTCAGGGCGCGACGTCGTTTTTCGCGCGCGGCACCGGCGTGCGGCAGCGGCATTTGGGCGTCCTCGGAATCACGATCAGCGACGAGAAGGAGATCGTCTACGTCGTCGTGCCGAGCGATCAGGCCGATTACGTATTCGAGAAACTCTATTTCACCGCCAAACTGGATACCCCCGGCATGGGCATCATGTACATGACCGAGCTGGAAAAGTTGGCGACCTACATTCCGCCGGAAATCGCCGCCAAGCTGGAGGGATCGTGAGCGAAACCCACTTCCCGGGCGCGGCCGAAGCCGCTCCGCCGGGCCTGCCGGCGGCGCGAATCATCACCTGCATCGTGCGCAACGGGAAGGGCCAGGCCATCGCCGAGCACCTGCGCCGCGTGCTCGGCGTGGACAGCGTCGTTTTCCATCATGCCCGCGGCCTCGGGATCGGCTCCGACCGCCACTCGGGCTTTCACGAGGAGCGCGAGGTTGTCGAAGCGCTCATTCCGGCGGAAATCGCCGATGCGACGTTCGCGGCGCTCTATCATTTCGCGGAACTGAGCCGGCCCCACAACGGCCTGATCTTCATGACTCGCTGCCGGCGGGGGATTCCGATCCGACTGCCCGATCTGCCGGAAGAGGAATAAGCCCGGAAGCGAGACAGGAAAGCCGCCTTCGGCTAATATGGCGGTACCGGGAGCGAGCGAGCCATGCCGGACTTCTTCTCGAAACGAACCCTCAGGATTGCCGCGGTGCCGCTCGCGCTCGCCGCCGTGGCCGGCGGTTTTTTCGCGTTCCGGACCTTGCGCCCGCTGGCGGTGGAGACGGCGCGGGTGGAAACCAATGTTTCCGTCCAGGTCTTCGGCCTCGGCACGGTGGAAGCACGCATCCTGTCACGGTTGGGATTCCAGGTCGCGGGCACGGTCGCGGAACTGCGCGCCGACCATGGCGACCGGGTGATGGCGGGAGCTGTGCTCGCCCGCCTCGACGCCCGCGAGCAGGCCGCCCGCGTGGCCAAGGCCGAGGCGGCGGTCGCCCAGGCCGAAGCGAATCTGAACCGCGCCCATGCCTCGGTCGAAAAGGCGAAGGCCCAGCTCGAGCAGCGCCGGCTGGTCAACCAGCGCCGCCAGGAACTCTTGCGCAAAGGAAACGTCTCGAGGGAATCGGCCGAGGACGCCCAGACCTCCGAGGCGGTCGCGCGCGCGGACGTGACGCTCGCCCGGAGCGAGGTGGATGTCGCCAAGGCAACGGCGGCTGACGCCCGGGCGCAGCTTCAGTTCGAGACGGCGCAACTCAGCCGGCATACCCTGACGGCGCCCTTCGACGCCGTCGTGGTCGCGCGGTTGAAGGAGCTCGGCACCGCGCTCGGCGCGAACGAGCCGCTGTTCACCCTGGTCGACGACAAGACGATCTGGGCGCTCGCCTACATCGACGAGGCCTCGGCCGGCGGGATCAGGGTGGGACAGCCGGCCGAAGTCCGCCTGCGCTCGTTGCCCGGCGAGCCGCGCGCGGCGCGCGTGGTCCGGATCGACATCGAAAGCGACCGGGTCAACGAGGAACGCCGCGTCTACGTCGCCTGCGAGCGGTGCCCGGAGACTTTCCACCTCGGCGAACAGGCGGAAATCGTGATCACCACCGGCACGCTGGAGCGCGCGCTCCTGGTTCCGGAGATCGCGGTCGAGGGATTGGACGGCGCCCAGGGGCGCGTCTGGACGATCGAGGAAGGGCGGCTGCAACGCCGCGGCGTCACGTTCGGCCGCCGGACTCTCGACGGACGCCTGGAAATCGTCGCAGGCCTGCCGCCGACGGCGGAGGTTCTGGTTGCGCCGCCTTCCGTCGCGAAGGAAGGCCGCCAGGCGCGGCCGGCCGGGCGCCGGGAGCCATGAATCTCGCCTACCGGGATATCCGGCACAAGCTCGGTCGGTTCCTCCTGACCTGCCTGGGGTTGAGTCTTTTGCTCGGCACCGTGCTGTCCATGATCGGGATTTATCGCGGCCTGGTCGAGGAAGCGCTTTCGGCGGTTCGCGCCCCGGGCGCCGACCTCTGGGTCGTGGAAACCGGGACGCGCGGGCCCTTCGCCGAATCCTCGCGCATTCCCGGCGATACCCGCGAGGCGGTCGCGCGGATCCGCGGCGTGATTGCCGCCGGCTCGGTGACCTATCAGTCGGTGGAGGCCTCGCACCGCGGCGAGAAACTGCGTCTCTACGTGATCGGGTTCGAGCCGGGCCGGCTCGGCGGGCCGGCGCGAATCGTCGAGGGGCGCGCCATCGCCCGCAGCCACTTCGAAGCCGTCGCCGACCGCAAGCTCGGGCTCGCGCTCGGGGACCGGCTACGACTCGGGCGCGACCGCTTCGCCATCGTCGGCTTGGTCGAGAACCAGGTGGCCTCCGGCGGCGACCCGGTCGTCTACATCAGCCTGCGCGATTCCCAGGACTTGCAATTCCAGCTCTCGCCGCCGGCGGCGCGGCGCGAACTGGCGCGGGGGGCGGCGACGGCGAGCCGGGACACGGTCAACGCAGTGATCGCGCGCTTGGCTCCCACCGTCCCGGCGGAAGATGCGGCGGACGCGATCCGGCGCTGGAAGCATTTGGCCGCGATGTCCCAGGAGGAGCAGGAGATCGTTCTCACCCGCTCGGTGATTGAACGGGCGCGCCGCCAGATCGGCCTTTTCACGTCGATCCTGCTCGTCGTATCGGCGGTCATCATCGCCCTGATCATCTACACCATGACCATGGACAAGTTGCGCCAGATCGCCACCCTCAAGCTGATCGGCGCCCCCGACCGGAAGATCGTCGGTTTGATCGTGCAGCAATCGCTGGCCATGGGCGGAATCGGCTTCGCCTTCGGCGCGCTGCTCGTCAACGCCAGTGCCGACTTTTTTCCGCGGCGTGTGCTTCTGCTGCCGGAGGACGGACTGGCGCTGGCGGGCATCGTTGCGCTCGTCTGCCTGCTGGCGAGCGGACTGGGTGTTCGGCTCGCGCTGCGGGTGGATCCGGCGACGGCGCTGGGAGGCTAGCGGATGGGGGCGCCGGGCGGATCGCCGTTAGTCGAACTGCGGGGGATTTCCAAGCATTTCGGCGAGGGCGAGACGCGCGTGGATGCGCTCAGTGAGGTGACGCTGGAGGTCCATCCCGGGACCGTCGTCGGGCTCATCGGCCCGAGCGGATCGGGCAAGAGCACGCTCCTCAACATCATCGGCTGCATCCTGGAGCCGAGCCAGGGCTTGATGCGGCTCGACGGCGATGTCGTCTATGACGGCCGCTGGTTGCGCTCCGATCTCCGCCGGCTGCGCCTGGACAAGGTCGGGTTCATTTTCCAGTTTCATAATCTTCTTCCGTTTCTCGACAGCACCGAAAACGTCGCGGTGGTGCTCGATCTGGCGGGATTCGAGGCGGCGGCCGCGCGGGCGCGGGCGATCGAGCTGCTCGATTACCTGGAGGTCGGCCGGCGCAAGGAGGCGATGCCGGCCAAGCTTTCCGGCGGCGAGGCGCAGCGGGTGGCGATCGCCCGCGCCCTCGCCAACCGGCCGCGCATCATTCTCGCCGACGAACCGACGGCGGCGCTCGATTCTGGACGCGCGGGCATCGTCATGGACCTGCTGCGCAAGGTGGCGGTCGAGCAGGCGGCGGCGGTTCTCGTCGTCACCCACGACGAGAAGGTGTTCGACCGCCTCGACCGGATGTTCCACCTGCGGGACGGACGCTTGGACGCCGCCTAGCGGCGGCGCCTGGATTCGGCCCGCCGGTTCACCGCGGGAATCGCGGTGGAGGGATCAGGATACGCTGCCGTAGCTGGGATCGGACGCGCCCGCCGGCGGCTTCAACCCGGCGAGGCGGCAGCCCTGCGCCACCGGCCCGCCCGGCATGATCGAGTAGAGGAATTTCAGGCCGCCTTTGTAGTGGAATTTTTCCTCGAGCGCGTCGTGCAGCTTGAGCAGGTTGATGGCGGTATCTTCCCCTTGCCGCGCGAAAAACTCATGCAGCGCGCAGATCAATTCCAGATGAGTCTCTTCAAATTCAAGATTCTCCTGGCGGGCCGCCTCGCGGGCGGACGACAGCGTCCATCCTGGCGGGGCGTAGCGGAACATCTTGTTGATGCTTTCCTCTTCCTCCTGCGTTCCGATGAGCGCGTCCAATAAAGTTCCCATCGCGGCCTCCGATTGATTATGTGAACTGGGCCCGACCGTATCGTCCGATCGCCGGACTCTCAGGACGCGCTGCCGAAGCCGAGGTCGTACGAACTCGCCGGCGCTTTCAATCCGGCGAAGCGGCAGCCCTGCGCCACCGGTCCTCCCGGCATGATCGAGTAGAGGTATTTAATGCCGCCCTTGTGGTGGAACTTCTCCTCGAGGGCGTCGTGCAGATCGCGCATATTGAGGGCGGGCTGATCCGCATGCCGGGCAAAGAACTCCTGCAACGCGTGAATCAAATCCAGATGATCCTCGCCCAGATTCACGCCCTCCTGGCGGGCCGTCTCGCGCGCCGCCGCCGGCGTCCAGCCTTCCGGGGCGTAGCGGAAACGCGGATCGCCGCTATCCTTGTTTTGCCTGGGGTCGATCATGTCCAATATGCTTCCCATCGCCGCCTCGAATGGATTCCGTGATCACAACCGGCCGCGCGGCCAAGCTCCCGAACGACGGGAATCATACCCATTGGACCTGTCGTCGAGAAGAGACGATTGCAAGTGCCGGGCCGGCCATGATTTTTT
>MIAC01000184.1:7340-7522 GCA_001830475.1 Rhodospirillales bacterium RIFCSPLOWO2_12_FULL_67_15 | reverse complement strand
GTTTGTCGAGCACGGCATTCGCGCCGGGGCGCCAGTCCGGAGATTCGCGCGCGAGCGCTTCCGCGAACGCCCAGCGGTGCGGGAACGTCTGTCCGGCGATCCGGTAAACCGCGTACATCTGGCCGGCGGACATCCAACGAAACTCCTTGGGGCCAAGGCGCAGAGGTTCGACGCGGATGAAA
>MIAC01000184.1:7210-7319 GCA_001830475.1 Rhodospirillales bacterium RIFCSPLOWO2_12_FULL_67_15 | reverse complement strand
ATCCGCGCGATGTCGCCGCGGGAGAGGCGGCTGGACGCAACGGCCGATTCCAGCTGGGCGGAAGATTCGAAAGTCTGGCCGGCGAGCCGCGCGATCAGGGCGGGCGGCA
>MIAC01000184.1:0-7200 GCA_001830475.1 Rhodospirillales bacterium RIFCSPLOWO2_12_FULL_67_15 | reverse complement strand
GCCGAGGCGTTCGCCCGCCGCCGGGGTGACCTGATAGCGGTGCGTGTCGTAGACGTTCTGGTTGAAGACGTTCTGCAGAATGAACAGGCCGATAAAACAGACGGCGCTGGCGATGGCCGGCGTCATCGCCCAACCCACGCCGATTCGCCCCAGCGTGCGCCAGCGAATGTTGTGCCTGCCCTTGACCAGCGCGACCCCGAGCACCGCGCCGACGATCACCTCGGAGCTCGAAATCGGCACCAGCGGGATCGTCGGCAGGCCGAGATGGGCGAGCAGGCGTTCCAGCCCTTCCGAGGCGAACAGGAACAGCACGAGCGAATGCGCCATCACCACGACCCAGGCCGAAACCGGGGAAAGGGTATAGAGCCCGCGGCCCACGGTATGCACCACCTTTTCGGAATAGGTATAGACGCCGACGGCGATGGCGACGCCGCCGAGCAGGAACAACTGCTGCGCCGAGGATACCGTGAACAGATCGAACAGGCGGAACTCGACGAAGGGCGAGGCGGGAAGAAAGACGCCGACGACATTGGCGATGTTATTGGCTCCGAGACTGTAAGCGCCGAACGCGCCGGCCAGGATCAGGCCGAGCCGGGTATAGGCATCGAGATAAAGAAGATGGAGCTTGAGGACGCGGAGGACGCGGACGGTGGAAAAGAAGAGCGCGATCGCGAACAGGGCCGACAGAACCGGCCCCAGCACCCAGCCGGTCATGATCTTGACGAGCGAATCGATGTCGGTCCAAGTCTCGCTGAATACGTTCCAGCCGACGATGGCGCCGACGATGGCGTGCGTGGTCGAAACCGGCAGGCCGGCGCGGGTCATGATCCAGACCGCGGCGGCGGCGGCGAGCGCGACCATGAAGGCGCCCGCCAAGGTGTTGACCGCCCCGAGCTTGCCGATGGTTTCCGAGGTGCCGCCGCCGCCGAATACGGCGCCGAGAACGACAAAGACGCTGCAAATGGCGGCCGCGGTCGAAAAACGGATCATCCGGGTTCCGACCGCGGTTCCGAACACGTTGCCGAGATGATTGGCGCCGAGCGCCCAGCCGAGGAAAAGCCCGCTGGTGAGGAAAATGATGACGGCGATGTCCATGACCGAGGCGGCGGGAACGGAACGTCAGACCGTCCGCTTGATGGTGTAAATGGCGAGCCGGTCGGCGACGTCTTCGGCCTGGTCGGCGATATTGTCCACCGACTCGACGAACGAACGCAGGTGCACCTTGTTGGGCAGCGGCAGCTTGGAGCCGAAGATCGCCCGCTTCAGCTTGGTGCTGAGCTTGTCGGCTTCCTTTTCGTAGAACATGACCTTGTGGTTATGGTCGGCGACCGCCTCGATGTTGCGGAAGAAGGCGCGCGCGCCCTTGACCAGCTCGTCGACCGACAACACGACCCGATCCGTAAGCTCGACAAAATCGCGGCGGAATTCCTCGGGCACTTCCGGCGTCTCGATGGAGAACCCCCAGAGCGCCCCTTCCATCAGGTTGAGAACCGAATCCAAGGTTTCGAGCAGACCCAGAACATCGCCGCGCGATTCCGGAATCAAGGTCTGGGAATAAAGCTTGGTTTCGATCGAGCGCCGGAGCGTGTCGGCGGTGTTTTCGAGCGAATTGACGTGATAGAGTTTTTCCTCGAATTCCTCGGTCGGTCCGTGGTTCATATAGATTTGGACGCCGAAGCGGAAGGCGAGTCCCCCTTCGGAAATCTTGTTGAGGAAATCGTCGAGCTCGTTTTCCAGCTCCTTGGTGCGCCGGAACAGGGTGAAGTCCTTGGTCTCGCCCATCAAAATGTCCCTTGCCCGGGAATAGCTTGGACCAACGCCTTGGCGACCGCAATATTTCCCACACTATCGGGCAAAAGGCATTAGGCCATGCCGCGTCGAAGTCATCCTCGCGCGAGCGAATCCTCGCCGCAGCAAACGATCGTCGTGGCCTCAGGTTTCGGACTCTATCCACGACCTAAGTCTGTCCGGAACAGGTGCAGGTACCGTCTCGTTCGCCGTAGACTCCTGATCCAATTAGAATATCATGATATTGTAATATTTAAAATTGATATCTTTTGTAAACTTTATATGAGTGCTTGTTAATTTTATAACATTTCCTTAAAAACCTGACGGGACTGTGACCTCGATAACAGGGGCACAAGGGGATGGCGGGAGGCTTTTCATCCATTCGGATTTCGCGCGAGCCGCGCCCGGGTCGCCCGGCGGCTTGGCGCGGGTTCGTCGGCGCCGGCGTGCCGAGACTGAAGTCCGCGTGAGCTAGCGAAATTCACAATCGAAGCGGGGGTACGCACATGGTTTACACACGCAAGAATCCGGCTCTGCTGATCATCGGCGTCATCATGCTGGTGTATTGGCTGGCCGTCAGCACCGGGATGCTCGATGGGTTGCTCAAGGTTCTCAAGACCACGGGCTCCAAGCCGGAGATGATCCAGCTCAGCCTGATCTTCGGCGTAGTCGGTGTCGTCATCGGCCTGTGGCAATGGTTCGGAAGTCACACGGAGGGAGAGCTCGACTATTATTCGTCGGCAATCGCCGGAGGAATGTTCATTCTTTTGGTGGCGATGCTCGTGAGGTGGTACCTCGATCCCCTCGTCAGGCTGGCCAGCACGGCGATCGGGCCGGTCATTCCCGGCAAACGGTACATTCACGGCGTCTTCGGACTCAATTACATCGTGCTCGGCATCGTTGCCGGCATGATCATCGTCAACGTGTTCAAGATTCCCGATTGGGCGCAGAACGGCGTGCGTATTTCCCGTCTCGGCCTCAAGACCGGCGTCATTCTGCTCGGCACCCTCTACAGCCTGGGCGAGCTCGTCCAGCTCGGCAAGCTCTCGGTCGTGCTGATCGGGTTCTTCGTGCTCGGCTCGGTCGGGCTGGTTCTATGGATGGGATCGCGCCGCCATATCTCCAACTCCATGGGCGGAGTGCTGTCCGCCGGCGTCGGCGTCTGCGGCGTCTCGGCGGCGGTCGCCGCCGCGCCCGTGGTCCAGGCCAAGTCGGAGGAAATCGCCTACACCATCGGCACCATCCTGGTGTTCGGCGTGATCTGCATGTTCCTCTTCCCCGTGATCGGCCATCTGCTCGGCATGGGCTATATCCAATTCGGCGCTTGGGCCGGGACCGGGATCCTCAATTCGGCGCAGGTGGCGGGCGCGGCGCTCGCCTTCCAGCCCCGCGGCATCGAAACGTTGAAGGTCGCCGAAATCTTCAACATCACCCGCGTGCTGTTTCTGCCGATCATCGTGCTCTGGTTGGCGGTCTGGTACGTGCGGCGCGAAGCCGCGGCCGGCGTCACGGTCCAGCAGGTAGATACCAGCCGGGTCATCTTCGAGAAATTCCCGCTCTTCGTGCTCGGGTTCATCCTGATGTTCGCGCTGTCCTCGACCGGCATTTTCGCCCCGGCGCAACACTATCAGGGCCGCTATTTCGACAACTCCAAGTCCAAACTTCTGGAGGAGAAGGACCTCAATACCCTGAAGGCCGAATCCGGCAAGCTCCAGCGCGACGACGAGAAACAGGCGCTGGCCCGCTTGCTCGAGTCGAAGAAAACCCAGAGCATAAACCACGACACCACGTTGCGCGGCATCGTCAATTCCGGCGTGCTGTCGAAGGACGCCAATACGGTCCTGACCAAAGCTCACAACGCCGTTTACCACACGGCGAAGAAGATAAGTGCCTTCCGAAAATGGCTGGCTTGGTTGTTCGCCTTCGGCCTGACCGGGCTCGGCATGCAGATCACGATGGCGGCCATGCGCCAAGCCGGCGGCCAACCGCTGGTCATTGGCGGCGTGGTCGGCACCGCCAAGGCCGTGTTCTCGCTGATCGTCGTGCTGTTGTTCGTGCGCGAAACCATCTGAGGAGGGAGAACGTCATGACCGACCCGAAAAGCCAGGACATCGATGTCCACACCACCGAGACCGGCTTCAAGTACCATCGCGGCTCGGCGCTCTCCATCTTCAAGAGCGACCGGCACGAAGACTTCATGGCGCTCATCTTCGCGGCCGTGATCGCCTTCGGCGTGTACTTCTTCATCAACTAGACAGTCGCGGAGAACGGGCCCGGGGGGCGCTTCGGCGTCCGCCGGGCCTTTTTCTTCCGCCGGCGCCTAGAGCATGATCTTCCCATATGGAACCGCCTGCGCCGGAGGGATTTTGCGTCGCGGGCAGAAGAAGGGCGAAGCGCGTAGCCCGGCCTACGCGCGAGCCCTTGGACGAACCCGCGCCGCAAAAGCCCCCGGCCCTCCGTGTTGCGCCCTGGCGGGCGCCCGCGGCGTTGCGCCGCTCGACCGATGCGGAGGCATCGCTCTTCGCGCCGCGCCTGGCGGATCGCCTCGCCACGGCGCAACGCAGGCGATTCCATATGGGAAGATCGTGCTCTTAGCGGAAAGAGAGGAAGATGAAGGCGCGGAGAATTCTGCTCGCGAGTCATGGAACGCCCGGTGCCAAGGCCGCCGAGGCCGCGGCGTTCGGGCTCTGCGAGCCGGGCGGACGCATCCGCCATCTGGTCGTGGTGCCGGACTTCTGGAAAGGGATGCTCGGCGACGACTGGCTCAACAACGCCGCCGTGCATGTCCGCTTCGGCCGCTACGTCGAAGGCCAGCTCGAGCGCGAGATCGTCGCGCACGCGGAAACGGTCGCGGCGGAGGCCAAGCGGCGCGGGCTCGATTACGATTGCGAGCTCAAGTTCGGCAAGCCCGCCGATTGTCTCGTCGCCGTCGCCCGTCATGGGGAATTCGACCTGGTGGTGATCGGCTCGCCCCGGCCCAAGGGCGTCGAAGGATTGCGCTCGCGCATGGATCCGGAAACGCTGGCGAAAGGCTTGACGGTTCCGCTCCTGACAGTGCCGCATCCCGGCCGGGATGGCGGACGCCGGAAAGACATGGAATGACGATGGAACGCCCTCCGAACCCGTCCGCGTCGGCGACCGCCGGTCCGGGGGACGAGGACCGGCGCGACCAGGCTTGGGTTCGGATCAAGACCGAGCTTGCGCCGGGCGAGCTCCTCGCCTTCGTCCAGGAGGACCCGGAACGGTTGCTCCGGATCAATTCCATGTACGAATTCCTGGCTTGGCAAAAAGCGGGACGGGACGCTTATGTGCTACGCATCCGCAATCACGCCAATGGCCGGATTCTCGAAACGACGCTGGGAACGGAGTGCGCGCCCGACGGCCTGATCTTGCGCTATGGCGGCGGTCTCAAGGCCTCGACGGTGTTTCGCGTCGAACCGGGCTCGGACGGCCCGGGCGCCGATTTGGTCATCACCGACGACTACTCCCATGTCTCCGAGGCCGAACGCGCCGCCCGCAGGACCGAGGTGGACAACAGCCTCAATTGGTGGGGACAGGATTTGTACCGCTATTTCCGCTCCTGGCGCCGATGGTCCTGGTTGCCCGGTTGGCGCTGGTACATGGAGCGCGTCTGGAAGCCGATGAAGCCGACCGCGCGGCGCGTCGTCTATATTCTCTACATCGTCACGGTGGTCGAGATCGTCGCCATCATCGCCGCGGTGATCCTCTTCGGGATGGGCTGGGACGAATATTTCCGCAACGTTTAGGCATCGCGCGGTGTCGGCTTGGGCCGGAACGCCTCGTAAAGGGCGATCGCCGCGGCCGAGGCGAGATTGAGGCTATCGCAGCCCTCCGCCATCGGAATCTTCGCCAGAAGGTCGCACGAATCGCGCGTCAGGCGGCGCAAGCCTTCGCCTTCGGCGCCGAGCACGAGGACGATTTTTCCCGTGAGATCGGTTTGGCCGAGGGTCGATTCGGCGCGGGCGTCGAGGCCGACGCACCAAAATCCGGCTTTTTTCAGAAGCCCGAGCGCCCGGGCAAGGTTGACGGTCCGGACTAGCGCGACGCGCTCCAGCGCGCCCGAGGCGGCCTTGGCGAGCGCGCCGCCGGCGGGCGGGGCGTGACGGTCCTGGATGATCACCGCCTCGGCCGCGAACGCGGCGGCCGCACGCATGGCCGCACCGACGTTGCGCGGATCGGTCGCCTGGTCGAGCACCACCACCCGCGCCCGCGCCCGCTCGGCGGCGCGCCGGCAGATGTCTTCGACCGCGAGCTCGGGGAGCGGATCGGCGAGAAGGGCGATTCCCTGGTGGGCGGCGCCGTCGGCGAGCAGCCGGTCGATCTCGGACCTGGGCAAGGTCTGCGGCGCGGGGGGAGACGGGCCCCCGGCGGCAAGGGCTTTTCCGATCGCGGCTTGGTGCTGGGCCAGGAATTCGGGCGAAACCACCAGCCTCCGGCAGGTCCGGGCGGGGTTGGCGAGGGCGGCGAGAACCGCATGGCGGCCATAAAGCCATCCCTCCCAGGACGGCCTGAAATGGCGGGTTTCCGTGGGCTTAGGGCGAAACTCAGGGCCCTTAGGCCGGCCCCGATGGGGACGGCCACGCCGCCTTTTATCACTGTTTAGTGACACATGCCTTCCTTTTAATTACTTACCGGTGACAAAAATCGCGTGCCTTTGGGCGGAAAGCCTGGAAACCCGGGGAAAAACCTGCTTCGGGGCTTGCGCATGGGATGCGGATGATTTAGCATGCGCAAAATCAGGTGTCTGCATGCGTTTTCCAGCGCCGACCGCCGTTGGCCGCAGGAGAGTGCAAGCGGGCGCTTGATTTTTGTTTGAATGTTGAGACGGCTGCCTGACCTGCGTATTGCGGGCGTCCCTTTTCGGGGAAAGCCAAGTTCCAGCCACGATGGAGGGGTGCCCGAGCGGCTAAAGGGGACGGACTGTAAATCCGTTGGCGTACGCCTACGTTGGTTCGAATCCAACCCCCTCCACCATGCGCTTCCGGACGGTCCGTCCTGAGGGTGGAGAGCCGGGTTCGGGAACGAAGACCACGCGGGTGTAGCTCAATGGTAGAGCAGAAGCCTTCCAAGCTTACGACAGGGGTTCGATTCCCCTCACCCGCTCCAGTCTCCTCTGAGCCAGGCCGGCGCGAGGACCGGACGCGAAACGCAAACCAGAGGGATCGAGCCGGAATTCGCCGGCCCGCGACCTAAAAACGAAAGATCGGACCATGGCGAAAGAAAAATTTGCACGGACCAAGCCGCACTGCAACGTCGGCACGATCGGGCACGTCGACCACGGCAAGACGACGCTGACGGCGGCGATGAAAAATTTGCACGGACCAAGCCGCACTGCAACGTCGGCACGATCGGGCACGTCGACCACGGCAAGACGACGCTGACGGCGGCGAT
>MIAC01000183.1 GCA_001830475.1 Rhodospirillales bacterium RIFCSPLOWO2_12_FULL_67_15 | reverse complement strand
ACTCGACATCCTGAACTCCAAGCTCGCTCCCGGCGGCAGGAGCATCGACGGCCTGACGTTCTGGCTCGGCAGCGACGACCAGGGACGCGACCTGCTGTCGGCGATTTTCTACGGCCTTCGCATCAGCCTCGGCGTCGGCGCGATATCGACGCTCATCGCACTCGCCATCGGGCTTACGATCGGTCTTGCCGCTGCCTGGTTCGGCGGCCGGATCGACGCCGCGATCATGCGGCTCGTGGACATCCAGCTTTCGTTTCCGGCCATCCTGATCGCGCTGATCCTGCTCGCGGTGCTCGGCCAGGGTGTCGACAAGATCGTGATCGCGCTCATCACGGTGCAATGGGCTTACTACGCGCGCACCGTGCGCGGCGCCGCACTCGTCGAGCGCAACAGGGAATACGTCGAGGCCGCGGCGTGTCTCGCACTGTCGGCGCCGCGCATTTTGTTCCGCCATCTGCTGCCGAACTGCCTGCCGCCGCTGATCGTGGTGGCGACCGTGCAAGTCGCGCATGCGATCGCGCTCGAAGCGACACTGTCGTTTCTCGGGCTGGGCATGCCGATCACCTCGCCCTCGCTCGGATTGCTGATCGCGAACGGCTTCACGCATCTGCTGTCGGGCAAGTACTGGATCAGCTTTTTTCCCGGCATCGCGCTGCTCATCACGATCGTTTCGATCAACCTGGTCGGCGACCAGCTGCGCGACGTGCTCAATCCCCGCCTGCAGAAGTAAAACCATGAGCCACAGAGGTCACAGAGAACACAGAGAAATGCTAAGCAATATAACAACCATTTTCTTTATCGTTTTTCCTCTGTGACCTCTGTGTCCTCTGTGGCAAACGCTTTTGATTTTTAAATATGCCGGTCCTCGCCGTCGAAAACCTGAAGACCTATTTCTTCGCCAAAGCCGGTGTGGTGAAAGCGGTCGACGACGTGAGCTTCAGCATCGAGGCCGGCAAGGTGCTGGGCCTGGTCGGTGAATCGGGCTCCGGCAAAAGTGTAACCGGCTTTTCCATCATGGGACTGGTCGATCCGCCGGGGCATATCGTCAGCGGGCGCGTGCTGCTCGAGGGCGAAAACCTGCGCGCCAAATCCGACTACGCAATGCGCCGACTGCGCGGCGACCGCATCGCGGCGATCTTCCAG
>MIAC01000182.1 GCA_001830475.1 Rhodospirillales bacterium RIFCSPLOWO2_12_FULL_67_15 | reverse complement strand
GATCACCAGGTCGAAGCCGGCCGCGCGGGCCGCCGCGATCGCCTCGGGGACGCAGGCCGCGATCTCGGCGCCCGAGGCGCGCGTCGCGAGCGAGCGCATGAAGATCCCCTCAGCGTGGATCGCATTCATGCGGATGCGGTCGCCGAGCAGCGCGCCGCCGGTCTTCCTGCGCGAGGGATCCACCGCGAGGATCGCGATCTTCAGCCGGTCGCCCTGGTCCAGCCGGAAACGGCGCACCAGTTCGTCGGTCAGCGAACTCTTGCCCGAGCCGCCGGTGCCGGTTACCCCGAGAACGGGGGCCTTTTGCGTTTCTGCTTTTTCCAGAATGGCTTTTTTAAAAACGGGACTGCAAACCCCAAGTTCCAGCGCGGTGATGACTTGGGCCAGGCCGCGAAAATCTCCCGGCTTCAACTCGGCGGGCGTCCGCTCCACCGGACTGAAGTCGCAGCGCGCGAGCATGTCGTTGATCATTCCCTGCAGGCCCATCTTCTGGCCGTCTTCGGGCGAATAGATGCGCGCCACGCCGTAGTCCTGCAGCTCCTTGATCTCCCCCGGCGCGATGACGCCGCCGCCGCCGCCGAAAACCTGGATGCGCGTGCCGCCGCCCGGGTTTGTATCCCGCTGGCGCAGCAGATCGACCATGTATTTGAAATATTCGACGTGCCCGCCCTGGTAGGACGAAATCGCGATGCCCTGCACGTCTTCCTGCAGCGCCGCGTTCACCACCTCGTCCACCGAGCGGTTGTGGCCGAGGTGGATCACCTCCGCGCCCGAGGCCTGCAGGATGCGGCGCATGATGTTGATCGAGGCGTCGTGGCCGTCGAACAGGCTCGCCGCGGTGACCAGGCGGATCTTGTGTTTCGCCTTGTAGCGCAGGCTTTTCGACTCGGAAAGGTCGGTCATGTTGGATCCCCTCCGGGGATGCGTCCCCTCCTCAGGGGCCGGTTAGCGTACTTGACGTTTACGTTAACGTCAATTCAGAGTCTTGCCATTCAGCGCCGCAGAAACGCAACCGTGGCGGCAGAAGTGAGTCGCCCCTACCCGCGCCCCGCGAGCGCCCGGTTCTCGAGCCGGCTCAGCAGCCGCACCAGTGGCCAGAGCATCAGGAAGTAGATGACGGCGGCGAGCACGATCGGCGTGGGATTGTAG
>MIAC01000181.1:7704-8300 GCA_001830475.1 Rhodospirillales bacterium RIFCSPLOWO2_12_FULL_67_15 | reverse complement strand
GATCTCCGGGTGCCGGGCCAGCGCCTTCACGCCCCGCCGGATCGCGCGAACCGCGCGTCGTGCGCTTGCACGCCTATCGGCGTGACGCGCGGCGGCGCGGTTCTTCGCCGCGAGGAACTCATGCAAACGCGCCACGTCGCGCACGGCTGGCGGCGTCCAGATCAGGCGCGCCACGGCACAGGTCTAGCCGCGCGGCGACGGCGGCTTCGCGTCCTCGCCGGCTTCGAGGCGCTTAAGCCAGGCGTCGGCCTCGTCGGCCGCGACGTGCCGGCCCGTCGCCCGATACTCGGACCAGGCGGCGAGCGCGTCGCGCCGGAGCCGTTCGCGCGCTTCCTCGCGCGCGATGTATTGCTCGATCGCCTCGCGCATCAGCCAATGGGCCGAGCGGCGGCGCGCGCCGGCGAGCCGGCGCAGGCGCGCCTTGGTCGCGGGATCGAGCTTCAAGCTGGTGGTGGGCAGGGCCGGCATTTGGTGCCTCTTGGTGTCACCAAGGGCTAATATAGCCTGTCGCCCGCCGATTTCCCAGGCCGTTTTCCCCTACCCCGCGACCACGATCTTGTCGGCCAGCGTCTTGAGCGCGCGCATCAGCGGCGCGG
>MIAC01000181.1:6185-7684 GCA_001830475.1 Rhodospirillales bacterium RIFCSPLOWO2_12_FULL_67_15 | reverse complement strand
AGCGTCTGCGCGCGCATCGTCGCCGCGACGCGGGCGGGCGCGGTGCGGCCGAACTTGGTCGAATCGACGAGCAGGACCACGGCGCGCGCGCCCGCGATCATGGTCTCGTGCAACGCCGCCGCCTCGCGGGTGTAATCCATCAGCCAGGGATGATCGGAAACCACCGCCGGGCTGACGAAGGCGAGATCGGCGAAGTAGCCCGCGAGCATGGCGGTGGCGTCGCGGCCGAACGTCGCGCCCTGGTTGCCCGCGACCTCGCCGCCGCAGAGGAAGACGCGGTTGTCGTTGCGCCCGGCGAGGCGCTCCGCCACCTGGAAATCGTTGGTGTGGACGGTGAGCCGCCGGCGGGCGACCAGAATCTCGGCGAGGCAGAGGAGCGTGCTGCCGCAATCGAGGATCACGCTCGCGCCGTCGGGCACCATTTCCGCCGCCTCTCTCGCGATCGCGCGCTTGCCTTCGATGTTGATCTCCATCCGGTCGGCGACCGCCGGCTCGACCGTATCGAGCGAGAGCGCGCCGCCGTGGGTCTTGCGCAGCTTGTTCGCGGCATCCAGGCGCATGATGTCGCGGCGGATGGTTTCGCGCGAAACCTTGAGCCGGCGATAAAGTCCGGTCACCGTCACCGAGCCGTGCCGGGCGAGAGCCTCGAGAATCAGGGCGCGGCGCCGTTCCGCGAGCATCGTTGCGCGTTCCTCCCGGTCTTGGAAATATCATCTTATCCGCGCCGGCGCATCACAATAGGGGGGTAAAAATAGCCCCGGGCCCCGGCTTTCCTTGGTGGTAGCGCCATGAGGGAATGTGTGGAAGAATGTTGACTCCGGCCGTCCTGGGACGGGACGATCCGGTCCAAGGACCATCAAAATCGAGCGAAAGGGAGGATCCATCCATGACATTCCAGAGCGTATCGAAAATCGCCTTAGGCGCAGCCGCCGGGGTCGCGTTGACCGCGCTCGCGCTCCAGCCGGCGTTGGCCAAGACCGATCTCCTCGTCTACACCGCGATCGAAGCCGACGAGCTCGCCAAGTTCAAGAAGGCGATCGAGGAAGCCGTGCCCGACGTGGACGTGAAGTGGGTCCGCGATTCGACCGGCATCATCACCTCCAAGCTGCTCGCGGAGAAGGACAACCCGAGGGCCGACGTGGTCTACGGCCTCGCCGCGACCAGCCTGGTGCTGCTCGCCAACCAGGGCTACTTCGAGGGTTACGCGCCGAAGGGCCTCGACAAGCTCGACAAGCGCTACTACGACACCAAGAACACCCCGCCCTTGTGGGTCGGCCAGCGCGTCTACGCCGCCGCCATTTGCGTCAACACCGTCGAATCGAAGAAGAAGAACCTGCCGACGCCGGCCTCCTGGGCCGACCTGACCAAGCCCGTCTACAAGGACCAGGTCATCATGCCCAACCCGAACTCCTCGGGCACCGGCTTCCTCGACGTCTCGAGCTGGCTGCAGATGTGGGGCGAGAAGGACGGCTGGGCCTACATGGACAAGCTGCACGCCA
>MIAC01000181.1:2099-6113 GCA_001830475.1 Rhodospirillales bacterium RIFCSPLOWO2_12_FULL_67_15 | reverse complement strand
TTTCGTTCGCCTATCGCGGCGTCAAATCCAAGCAGGAAGGCGCGCCGCTCGAGGTCGTGTTCCCGTCCGAGGGTCTCGGCTGGGAGCTCGAATCCTTCGCCATCGTCAAGAACACCAAGAAGCGCGATCTCGCGCGCAAAGTCGCCGACTGGTCGGTCACCCGCCAGGCCATGGACCTCTACGCGCCGGGCTACGAGGCGGTCGCCATGCCCGGCGTCCCCAACCCGACCAAGGAGCTGCAGGACATCCCCTCGAAGTTCGCCAAGAACGACTTCGGCTGGGCGGCGGACAACCGCATCCGCATCCTCAACGAGTGGCAGAAGCGCTACGACGCCAAGTCCGAACCGAAGAAGAAGTGACGTAACCGTAGTTTCGCCTTGACTGAAAGCGCCCCCCTCACCCAGCTCCGGGTAAGGCGCGGCTTTTGCCGCGCCAACCCTTCGCAACCCTCTCCCCCCGCAATACGCGGGGGGAGAGGGAAGGGTGAGGGGGGGCCCATGTTCGAGTCCGGGACAATCCGATGACGGCGGCGGAGGGGAGCGCTGCGGCGCAGGTGGGCCGGACCCCCTATCTCTCGATCCGGGGGCTCTCCAAGCTGTTCGGCGAGTTCGCCGCCCTCACCGACATCTCGCTCGATGTCTACGAAGGCGATTTCGTCTGCTTCCTCGGCCCCTCGGGCTGCGGCAAGACCACGCTCTTGCGCGCCATCGCCGGCCTCGACATCCAGACCGCCGGCAGCGTCGTCCAGGCCGGCCGGGACATCTCCCGGCTTCCGCCCTCCGAGCGCGATTTCGGCATCGTCTTCCAGTCCTACGCGCTCTTTCCCAACCTGACGGTGACGAAGAACGTCGCCTACGGCCTCGACAGCCGGCGGGGGAGCCGCGCCGAAACCGCGCGCCGGGTGAGCGAGCTCTTGGAGCTGGTCGGGCTGGTCGAGCACGCCGACAAGTACCCGGCGCAGCTTTCCGGCGGCCAGCAGCAGCGGGTCGCGTTGGCCCGCGCGCTCGCCACCTCGCCCGGCCTGCTGCTGCTCGACGAGCCGTTGAGCGCGCTCGACGCCAAGGTCCGCGTCCACCTCCGCCACGAGATCAGGACGCTCCAGGACAAGCTCGGCGTCACCACCATCATGGTCACCCACGACCAGGAAGAGGCGCTGACCATGGCCGACCAGATCGTGGTCATGAACCAGGGCGTGGTCGAGCAGGTCGGCACGCCCGAGGACATCTACGGCCACCCCGCCACCCCCTTCATCGCCGACTTCGTCGGCTCCATGAACTCCCTCAAGGGCGTCGCGACCCAGGGCGGCTACGTGCGCGTCGGCGCGGTCGAATTCGCCGCCGGCGGCACGCTCCGGCCGGGGATGGCGGCGACCGTCTGCATCCGCCCCGAGGACGTGACCGTGCGCGGGGTTGCGGCGAGCGAGACCAACGCCTTTCCGGTCCGGATCGGCGCGATCGAGTTCCTCGGCTCGTTCTGGCGGGTGACGCTCCGGAGCGAAGGAAACGGCGGGTTCGAGCTCCTCGCCGATTTCTCGACCAACCTGGTCCGCGACCTCGATCTGCGCGAAGGCGCCCGTATCGTCGTCGCCGTGCCGCCCGAGCGCATCCTCGTCTTCGCCGGCGGTGGGCCCCGGCCGTGACCGCGCCGGCCGCCGTCGCTTCCATGGTCCGCGTCCGCCCGCGCGCCTCGGCCGACGACCGGATTCTCATGCTCGCGACCGTGCTCATCGTCGGAGCGCTGCTCCTCGGCGTCGCCGCGCCTCTCTACGCCTTGCTCGCCAAGGGGTTCCAGGCGGCCGACGGCACGTTCGTCGGCCTCGCCAACTTCCGGACCTATTTCTCGACCCCGGCGCTGTTCGATTCGATCGGCAACAGCGTCGCCGTGACCCTGATCACCACGGGAATCGCGCTCCCGCTCGCCTTCCTGTTCGCCTACGGCCTGACCCGGACCTGCATGCCGGCCAAGAGCCTGTTCAAGGGGATCGCGCTGATTCCGATCCTGATGCCGTCGCTCTTGCCCGGGATCTCGCTCGTCTACCTGTTCGGCACCCAGGGGCTCGCCAAGGGCCTGCTCATGGGCGAATCCATCTACGGCCCGATCGGGATCGTGCTCGGCGAGCTGTTCTACGTCTTTCCCCACGCGCTGACGATTCTCCTGATCGCGCTTGCGACCAGCGACGCGCGGCTCTACGAGGCGGCCGAATCGCTCGGCGCGAGCAAGACCCGCATTTTCCTGACCGTCACCCTTCCGGGCGTGCGCTACGGGCTGATCAGCGCGTTCTTCGTCGTCTTCACCCTGGTCATCACCGATTTCGGCGTGCCCAAGGTCATCGGCGGCAAATACAACGTGCTCGCGACCGACGTCTACAAGCAGGTGATCGGCCGGCTCGACTTCGAGATGGGCGCGGTGGTGAGCATGATCCTGCTCGGGCCGGCGGTGCTCGCGTTCTTCGCCGACCGGCTGGCGGAGCGGCGCCAGAGCGCGGCGCTGACCGCGCGCGCGGTGCCTTACGAGCCCAAGCCCAAGCGCGGCCGCGACGCGGCCTTTTTCGCCTTCTGCGTCCTGGTCGGGCTCGCGATCCTGACCGTGCTCGGGGTCGCGGCCTACGCCTCGTGGATCAAGCTCTGGCCCTACAATCTCAGCTTCACCAACTACCACTACCAGTTCGACCTCCGCGACGGCGGCGGCTGGGCCTCCTACCGCAACTCGCTCGTCATGTCGGGGTCGACCGCCGCGCTCGGGACCGCGATCGTGTTCGTCGGCGCCTATCTGGTCGAGAAGAGCCGCGGCTTCCGCCCGGGAAGAATCGCGCTGCAATTCCTCGCCATGATGCCGATGGCGGTGCCGGGCCTCGTGCTCGGCCTCGCCTACGTCTTCTTCTTCAACGCGCCCAATAATCCCCTCAACGGCCTTTATCACACCATGGCGATCCTGGTGATCAACACCGTCGTCCACTTCTACACGGTCGCGCATTTGACCGCGGTGACGGCCTTGAAGCAGCTCGATTCCGAGTTCGAATCGGTCTCGGCCTCGCTCAAGGTTCCGGTCTACAAGACCTTCTGGCGGGTCTCGGTGCCGGTGTGCGCGCCGGCGGCGCTCGATATCAGCATGTATCTCTTCGTCAACGCCATGACCACGGTTTCGGCGGTGGTGTTCCTCTACGCCCCGCACACGGCGCTGGCGAGCGTCGCGGTCCTCAACATGGACGACGCCGGCGAGATCGCCTCGGCCGCGGCCATGGGCATGATGATCGTCTACACCTCGGCCGCGGTCCGGGGGTTGCACGCGCTCCTCACCCGCGGCGTGCTCGCCCGCGCCCAGGCGTGGCGGCACCGTTAATCGGCTTCACCGTTGCGTGAAGACGCGGGAAGCGGCCTTCCCGCGCCTCTCCCGCGCGCCCATAATCGCGCCAAGACAAAGAATAAGTCGTCAGCAACGGGAGGCTTTCATGATCCGGATTTTCTTCCTCGTTCTCGGCGCGTCTCTTTTCGCCCTCGCCCCGGCGCACGCGCAAGCGCCCGCGCCGGACGTCGCCGCCGGCAAGGCCAAGGCCGAAGCGGTCTGCGCCGCCTGCCACGGCGCCAACGGCGTCAGCGTCAGCGCGACCATCCCCAATCTCGCCGGCCAGAAGATGCAGTACCTCGCCGCCCAGCTCCGGGACTTCAAGAGCGGCAAGCGCAAGAACGACATGATGAACCCGATCGCGGCCCAGTTGTCGGCCGCGGACATCGCCAACATCCCGGCCTATTTCGCCGGCCTCCAGGGCGCGGCGGCGGGAACCGCCATGTCGTCCTTCCTGCCCAACGTCGCCAAGTCGAACATGAAATTCCCGGCCGACTACAAGAAGACCTTCACCGAGTACATGCGCCTCAATTTCCCCGACCGCAATCAGGTCCGCATCTACTACGCCAATCCCGCCGCCGTGAAGTCGGCGCGCGAAGGCAAGCCGATGCCGAACGGCTCGACGTTCTTCGTCGAGGTCTATAGCCCTAAGCTCGACGACGCCAAAAAGCC
>MIAC01000181.1:1636-2064 GCA_001830475.1 Rhodospirillales bacterium RIFCSPLOWO2_12_FULL_67_15 | reverse complement strand
AGCTCGTGTTCTACACCGCGATGGCGATGGAGGCGGGCTGGGGCAAGGACATCCCGGAGATCCTGCGCAACGGCGACTGGAACTACGCCGTGTTCAATCTCGACATGACCCAGCGCGCGGCGGCGAATCAGGCCGAGTGCCTCGCCTGCCACAAGCCCTTCGTCAACGAAAGCTACCTGTTCACGTTGAAGCAGCTCACCGCGGCGGCGAAGAAGTAGCGAGCGCCACTAGGAATGACTCGCGGGTGCCGCGCCCCGGTCGGGGCGCAATATGAAGCCGCGCCCTGGATTCGGGGGAGAACTTCCATAATAATCGGGTACCTCGAACGCCAGGGAACCCGCCATGCCGCAATCCGCCCGTTCGCTTCTCCGCACCCGCAAGGCTCAGTTTCGCGCGTCACGCGCGACGCAATCCCGCCGCCGCGCCGT
>MIAC01000181.1:0-1617 GCA_001830475.1 Rhodospirillales bacterium RIFCSPLOWO2_12_FULL_67_15 | reverse complement strand
AAAACTCGCGATAATAATACGCGCGGCGGGATTCGCCGCCGCGACCCCATCCTGCTGACCCCGGGGCCGCTCACCACCTCGGCCGCGACCAAAGCGGCGATGCTGCGCGACTTCGGCTCGCGCGACGCCACCTTCATCGCCATCAACGCCCGCGTGCGCGCGCGGCTCGCCGCCATCGTCAACGCCAGCGGAACCCACGTCACCGTGCCGGTGCAAGGAAGCGGCACCTTCGCGGTCGAGGCCGCGCTCGGCGCCCTGGTGCCGAAGAACGGCAAGGCGCTCGTGCTGGTGAACGGCGCCTACGGCAAGCGCATGTGCAAGATCCTCGACTACATGGGCCGGGCCTATTCGGTCTACGAGACCCCCGAGGACACGCCGCCCGATCCGGCCGAAGTGGACCGCCGCCTCGCCGCCGATCCCGCGCTTTCCCACGTGCTCGCGGTTCATTGCGAGACGACCTCGGGACTTCTCAATCCCGTGAACGAGATTGCCCGGATCGTGAAGGCGCGGGGGCGCGCGCTGCTGCTCGATTCGATGAGCGCCTTCGGCGCGCTCCCGCTCGATCTCCGCGCGACGCCGTGCGAGGCGGTGATGGCGTCCGCCAACAAGAACCTGGAGGGCGTGCCAGGCGTGGGCTTCGTCGTCGTTCGCAAGGAGGCGCTGGCCGCCGCCAAGGGCAACGCGCACTCGCTCAGCCTCGATCTCTACGACCAGTGGCAGGCGATGGAGGCCACCAAGCAATGGCGCTTCACGCCGCCGATCCACGTCATCGTCGCGCTCGCCAAAGCCCTCGATCAGTTCGACAAGCAGGGCGGGGTCAAGGGCCGCAACGCGCGCTATTCCGCCAACTGCAAGATCCTGGTGAACGGCATGCGCAAGCTCGGCTTCGTCACCCTGCTCCCCGACCGGTTGCAGGCGCCGATCATCGTCACCTTCCGCATGCCCAAGGACCCCAAGTTCAAGTTCGAGCGGTTCTACGATTCGCTCAAAGACCAGGGCTACGTCATCTATCCGGGCAAGCTCACGGTCGCGGATTCGTTCCGCATCGGCTGCATCGGCGCGATCGGCGCGCGCGAGATCAACGGCGCCCTCGCCGCCGTCCGCCGGGCGATGAAGGAATTAGGCGTGAAATCCGGCGCGCCGGCGTGAACGAGCATGAAGCGCCGCGCGCGCCTCACACGTAGATCATCTTCCTTGTCATGCCGCCGTCCACCACCAGGTTCGCCCCGGTGACGAAGCCCGCGCGCGGCGAAAGCAGATAGAGCACGGCCTCGGCGATGTCTTCGGGCCGGCCGACCCGGCCGACCGGATGCTGGGCGTGGTCGGCGGCGGAAAGCACGGCCGGCGCGCGCGCGCTTTTCTTCTTCTCGCCGCTGACGTCGATCCAGCCCGGGCTGATGCAGTTGACCCGGACCTCGGGCCCGAGGCTCATGGCGAGCGCGTGGGTGAGCGCGACCAGCCCGCCCTTGGTGGCGGCGTAAGCCTCGTTGTCGGGCTCGCTCATGAGCGCGCGGGTCGAGGCGATGTTGACGATCGCGCCGCGGGCCGCGCGCAAATGCGGCGCCGCGTGCTTGGCGCACAAGAACGCGCCGGTCAGGTTGGTGCCGATTACCCGGT
>MIAC01000180.1 GCA_001830475.1 Rhodospirillales bacterium RIFCSPLOWO2_12_FULL_67_15 | reverse complement strand
GTCAATGCGCTGGCGGTGCGGATTCCGGATTTAGCGGCCGCGGTACCGTTCTATGGAGGCCCACCCGCCGCTGCCGATGTGGCGAAAATCAAAGCGCCGCTCCTGATCCACTATGCGGCGCTGGACGACCGCCTCAACGCCCGGTGGCCCGACTTTGAAGCGGCGCTCAAGGCGAACGGCGTGAAGTACGAGATGCACATCTATCCGGGCACCAATCACGGCTTCCATAACGACACGACACCCCGCTATGACGAAGCCGCAGCCAAACTGGCGTGGTCACGCACCCTCGCGCTATTCAACGAAAAGCTGAGAAACTGAAAACCGGTCAGATCACGCCGCCGGCGCGCAGTTTTTCGATCTCTTCATTCGAGTAGCCGGCGGCGCGCAATACTTCATCGGTGTGCGCGCCGGGCTCCGGCGTGTTGCTGCGTATCTTCCGCGATGCGCCGCTGACGTTGAGCGGGGACGCAACGAAGCGCGTGTCGCCAAACAGCGGTGTATGCACGGGGGTGCCGATTCCCAGGTGCTGCACCTGCGGATCGGCGAATACCTTGTCGATGGTGTTGATGGGGCCGGCCGGGATGCCTGCCGCTTCGAATAACTCGACCCAGTGCGCCGAGGGTTTCCGCCGCGTGATTTCCGCGACGGCTGCATTGAGGGCGGCGCGCTGTTTCAGTCTGCCTGCCGCCGTCGCCCACTCGGGACTGGTTTTCCATTCCGGCTTGCCGAGCGTATCGCAGAGCCGTTCCCACAAACGTCCTGAACTGGCTGCGATGTTCATATGCCCGTCGCTGGTGGGAAAAACGCCGGTCGGCGTGAATGTCGGGTGATCGTTGCCGGCTTGTCCCGCGACTTCACCTTTGACGAGATAGCGCGCGGCCTGGAAATCGAGCATGAAGATTTGCGATTCCAGCAGACTCGTGTGTACCCAGCGGCCTTTGCCGGTGCGGCTGCGATCGAACAGCGCCATGGCGATGCCGAACGCCAGCAGATTGCCCGCGGTGAGATCCGAAATCGGAATGCCCACGCGCACCGGGCCCTGTTCCGGAAATCCGGTGATCGACATCAGGCCGCCGAGGCCCTGCGCGATCTGATCCACGCCGCCGCGTTCGCGATACGGACCGGTCTGACCGAAACCGCTGATGCTGCCGTAGACCAGGCGCGGGTTGACTTT
>MIAC01000179.1:168-1159 GCA_001830475.1 Rhodospirillales bacterium RIFCSPLOWO2_12_FULL_67_15 | reverse complement strand
TCGGCCGGACGGTGATTCATCCCAAGCAGATCGCGCCGGTGCGGCAGGCTTATGCAGTGCCCGCAGCGGAGGTCGCTTATTATCAGAAAGTGGTCAGCGAATTCGAGGCCGTGGAAAAAACCGGCACCGCCGCCATCACGATCGACGGCAAGCTGGTGGACTACGCCATGGTTCAGCGCGCGAGGCGGGTGCTGGCGCTGGCGAAACTCGATCGGTAAAGAAAGGTAACCGCGCATGGATTATTCGTTTACCCAGGACCAGGAAACCTTGCGGGCTCATCTCACCGAGCTGCTGGATGAAGTATGCCCGCCCGAATACGCCGAGCGTTGCGATAACGATGCGACTCCGCCGCGCGAAGCGTTTGAGGCGCTCGCGAAACATGGCTGGTTCGGCCTGATACTTCCGGTCGAGTACGGCGGCACCGGCGGTTCGGCCATCGATCTCGCCATCCTGCTCGAGGAGACCGGACGGCATTTCGAAGAGCTTGCGATGTGGTTGTTCCGGACGCTGACCTATGGCAGCTACGCGGTAATGACGCACGGCACGCGCGAACAGAAGGCAGACCTGCTGCCAAAGCTCGTGCGTGGGGAACTTTCGTTCTGCTTTGCCTTGACCGAGCCGCACTCCGGTTCTGACGCGGCCGCCTTGACTACCCGCGCGACTGCCGTGGACGGTGGTTATGTGATCAATGGGCAGAAGGTCTTCACCTCCGGCATGGACATCAGCGACTATTGCCTGCTCGTCGCGCGGACCTCCACCGGCGCGAAGAAGCAGCAAGGCATCACCAATTTCCTGGTGAATACCAAGCTGCCTGGCATCGAGGTGCGGAAAATCAAGACACTGGGCCAGCGCGCGATCGGCACCACGCAGGTCTTTTATAACGATGTAAAAGTGCCGGCTTCCGCGGTGCTCGGCGAAGTGGATCACGGCTGGAAATTGGTCGACGCCTATCTCTGGTATGAGCGGCTGTGCCTTTCGGCGGCCCGCACCG
>MIAC01000179.1:0-120 GCA_001830475.1 Rhodospirillales bacterium RIFCSPLOWO2_12_FULL_67_15 | reverse complement strand
GCAAGCAGTTCGGACGGCCGATCGGGCAGTTTCAGGCGATCTCGCACAAGCTGGCCGACATGAAGATGATGCTCGATATTTCGCGCACCATGGTCTACCGGTTTGCGTGGCTGATGTCCG